>NZ_JAMHGA010000016.1 GCF_023660105.1 Desulfovibrio aminophilus
GAGGGTGTCGTTGAAGTCCGAGCCGCGCAGGTTTTCGATGGAGATGTAGGAGTCGCCCAGGGCGTCGCCCGCGAGTCCGCCCAGGGAGAGGTCCGCATGCACCCCGGCCGGGGCCGGGGCATAGGACACGGTGTCCGTCCCGTCGCCGCCGTCGAGCGTGTCCGCGCCCGCGCCGCCGGAGAGGGTGTCGTCGCCGCCGCCGCCCATGAGGCGGTTGGCGTCGGCGTCGCCGACGAGGGTGTCGTTGAAGTCCGAGCCCCGGATGTTCTCGATGGAGAGCAGGGTGTCGCTGCCCGCTCCGCCCGCGGAGCGGGCGAGGGACAGGTCGGCAAAGACCCCGGCCGCCGCGCCGCCGTAGTCGGCCGTGTCGCTGCCCGCGCCGCCCAGGAGCAGGTCGTCGTCCGCGCCGCCGTTCAGGGTGTCGTCGCCATCGCAGCCCAGGAGGGTGTCGTTTCCCGCGCCGCCCAGGAGCAGGTCGTTGTCCGGCCCGCCGATGAGCAGGTCGCCGCCGCCCAGGCCGATGAGGGTGTCGTCGCCGTCGCCGCCGGAGAGGATGTCGCCGTGGTTCGTTCCGGCGATCACGTCGTTCTTGTCCAGGAAATTGTCGAGCCGCCACGGGGAGGCATCCGAGTGTGATCCCGCCCGGAACACCCCGCCGAGCGTGCCGGGGGCCAGGAGGTCGAGGCCGTTGGGGGCCGGATGTCCGGGGTGGGCTCCGCCGCCCATGCCGGGCGTCGGCGGCGGGGGCGTGGTCTCCAGGCCCAGGGGCGAGCCCGGGAACAGGCGGTGGGATCCCTCCCGCGGGAGAGGCGCGTCCTCGGGCCGGTTCTGGCCGTCGTCGCCGCTGCCGTCGTCGCCGGTCTCGCCGCCGTTGTCCGGGGGCGCGGCCTGGGGCGTCAGAAAGGCGGCGGGAGACCAGGACATGGGTTGGCCCTGGCCGGGCGGGGCGAAGAGGTCGGCCTGGGGCAGCTCCAGCGGCTCGCCCGGCTCCACGGACAGGACATGGCCGTCCGCCAGGGCCACGAGCAGCGTCGAGCCGTCGGCCGCGTACAGGGTCTCCCCGGCGAATACCGGGGAGCCCGGCTCCAGCGGCCGCGCCCCGTCCGGGCCGAGGGCCAGGGCTTGGCCCTGGACCTCGGCGATGAAACCGATGGGCTGACTCTCCATCCCCCGCCTACTCCCCCCATCGCGTCAAGAATAACGTGTAAAAAATAATGCGCCACATAGCCGACGAAAATGAAATATGCAATACCCGAACCAAATTCCTGTGGTTCTTGGAAACGCGGCCGCCCCGCCCTGGCGTGGCGGGCGTGATTGTGATAGCGGGGACGGGAACTTGACGAGGAGCGTCCATGGAAGAGGTCAAGGCCAAGGTTCTGGAGGAACTGGGCGTGCTGCGCCGGGGGCCCGCCGTGGAGGGCGCGTCCGCGCCCCTGTCCGGCGGGCACGAGGTCCTGGCCCACGTGCCGGTATGGGCTTACGAGAACCCCATGTTCGCCGCGCCCTTCGCGGACGACGGCCCGCTCTTCGACCCCGATCCCCCGGTCCGTTCGCCCGGGGAGGCCCTGGCCGCCACCCGGCTGCCGGTGTTTCTCGGCGCGTCGCGCGGTCCCCTGCTGGAGGCGGCCCTGGCCCGCCGCGACGCCGCCCCGCTCGTGCTCGACCCGGACCCCGGCCGCATGGCCGCGCTCCTGGCCGGGTTCCCGCCCCGCGAGCTGGCCGCGCGCGGCGTGGTCTGCATCCAGGGCGACGCCCTGCGCCTGAACCCGCCCCTGGCCCGGCTCCTGCCGGAAAAGCTGTTCATGAAGATGGGCTGTCCGGTGTTCTTCGTCGATCCCGGGCTGCTCCAGGCCGTGCCGGACTGGGTCCGGGCCGTGGCGGAGCAGATCGAGTTCCTCTGCTGGCGGCACCGCATCTACCCGGTGAGCGGGCAGTTCAACAGCCGGGGCCTGCCCCTGCGGCGCATCGAGCGCGGCCTGTTCCTGGACCAGCAGCAGCACGTCTACGAGAACGCCCCGGCCCTGGCCGCGCAGGGCAACCTGCGCCAGATCCGCGACGCGCTCAAGGGCGCTCCGGCCATCCTGGCCGCCGCCGGGCCGGACCTGGCCGAGCGGGCGGAGTTCCTGCGCGCCAACCGGGACCGGGCCGTGATCATCGCGGTGAACAACGCCCTCAAGCCCCTGCTGGCCCTGGGCGTGACTCCGCACATCGTGGTCATCAACGACAACAGCCTGGACGCCCGGGTCTCGTTCGAGGGCGTGGAGCGCCTGCCGGACACCATCCTGGCCGCCCACTGCCTGTCCCACGCGCCCGCGGATCTCTTCGGCCGGACCTTCTTCTTCGGGGCCTACAAGCCGGAGGTCTTCGGCGCGCGGCCCGTGCTGCGCATCTACGGCTCGGTCATCACCGCGGCCTTCTCCCTGGCCCGCCACCTGGGCTGCCCCACCTGCGTGCTGGCCGGGGTCCAGCTGGCCGGGGACGACCCCTGGCGGCTCTCCTACGCCAGGAACTCGGTGCACGATGCCCCGGACTCCGAGGCCCGGCCCCTGATCCACCGCCACCCCCAGCTCTACCCCGCGCGCGCGGCCTCCGGCGAGACGCTCTACACCACCCTGAACTTCCGCGACGCCGCGCTCTGGTTCCTGGACGAACTGCGGACCACGGGCGTGCGCTGCGTGAACCTCTCGCGCCGGAGCATCCTCCAGGGCCCGGGCGTGGAGATCGACGAGAACCCCCGGCTGCCCGAGCGGCGGACCCTGGCCGCGACCCTCCGGGCCCTGATGGACCTGCCCGCCCCGCGCGTGGACGCGGGCAAGGTGAAGGCCTTCCTGGCCCGCGAGCGGGCCGCCTGGGCCAACACCGCCGGGCCCCTGGACGTTCTGCTGTCCGTCTCCGGGCCGGAATTCGTGAAGAACGGCATGGACGTGCTGGAGCAACTGGACCGGGGCAACGTGACCTATCTCGTGCAGCGCTTCGAGGACTTCCACAACCCCACGTTCCACCGCCTCGTGTTCGAGCCCGAGGGGCCGGAGGACCGCGAACGCGGACTGCGCCTCTACCTGGAGGCCGTCCGCGCCATGTCCCTGCGCTTCATGTCCATCATCGACCGCGGCTTCGCCGCCTTGTAGAAAGGGGAAGAGGCTTCGCCCCTCCCCGAAGCACCGCGCGCCTCTTGGCCTTTCTGGAAACCCCCGAAGGGGGCTAGGTTGCCAGACTTGAGCGGAGTTCGGCCAGAATCTGTTCTGGTGTTTCCGGCCGTTCCTGACATTTGATCGCCCAAAGGCGGCCGGGATGAACCGCGTCCCAACGCGAACGCATTTGGTTGTAGCGCCCCTTCCCCGGATCGTGGTTGCCGAAACCGTCGAGGAAGGTGTTCCAAATGGGCGAGAAGTTGGCGATGAGGAGGGATTCGCCCAAGGGAATCCAGATGTCCTCGACCACGAGATAGCGACAGGAAAAATCGCCGACATCAAGATTCGAGCTCGCCCGGATGCTGTCGGCATGCTCCTTGAGACGATTGAATAAAGCTGGACCGGCATCGCCGCCGAGCCCGAAGCCTCCCTGACGCGCGCCGGGAGGAATGGCTTTTCCCACATAGATGGGCAGGTCGTCGCCGACAATGGGCTCGTAAGCCGGAAATGTTCCCGCATAATAGATCGCGTAGATTCCAGCGCCCATGAAACGTTCAATGCCGCCGAGAGGGTGGCGCGCGCTTTCCAGCAGCGCCTCGGCCACGCTCTTGCCGAGGTTCAGCTTGTCCAGGGGGTTGAAGGGGGTGGGTTTGCTCACGCCGCGGCCCTTTCCTTGGCGAGGCGGGCGGCATCGGCCTTCACGAGTTTTTCGGCGATTCCGGCGGCCAAGAGACGAGCCAACGCCACGGGCACCGCGTTGCCCAACTGTCGCATGGCCTCGGACCAGGAGCCGTGCAGCACGTAACCGTCGGGGAAGGTTTGGAGGCGAGCCGACTCCCGCACCGTGAAGTACCGGGTTCCGCCATCAGGCGCGACGAGCATGTTTTCCCCGCCTGGAACCCCGTGATCCCCCGCCTTGAGCGTTTTGGCGGGCAAATCCAGGGGGCTGCCGGTATGGCCGGGATAGACGCGGGCGCCGGGCTGAAACCGATGATTATGGTGAAAGTCGGATTCCCGTTCGTCTCGGGGATCGGGAAGGTCGCGCAGGGCATCGCGCACCGTACGCCAGGGGCGGCATCCTTCCCCGAGCAGGGCTTGGTCCAACTTGGCGACACGGCGTTTGAGGCCGGTTGGAAGTTCCGGCCGCCGCCGCCGCGCGACCTCGTGCCGATCCCAATAAGTTTTATTGATCCACTGGTCGGCCAGGAGGACATCCAGGGAATGAGTGGGAGCGGGGAAGTTCCAACTCACGCCCAGGTCGTTGCGGAATCCGACGATGAAGAAACGTTCCCGTCGTTGTGGAATCCCATAGTCCGCCGCGTTGAGCACCCTGGCGACGATGTTGTACACCAGTCCGACTTCATGCCCGCGGGTTTCAAGCCTCTCCAACCGGGCCAAATGTTCGATCCAGGTCTCATCCTCCCGGCGCGTCGCCTCGGGGAAGGCGAGCCCAAGCTTGATGTATTGTAGATAGTTGGCGAACGTTCCCCGGGTCAGTCCGCGTACGTTTTCGATGAGAAAGGCGCGTGGCCGAAGGCGGCGAACCGCCTCGATGGCCGCGGGGAACATGTCGCGGCGGTCGGAATGCGCGCGATGCTTGCCACCCAGGGAGAACGGTTGGCAAGGAGGTCCTCCGGCCAAAAGATCAATTTCGCCTTGAATGGAAGAATAATCGAAGGCGCGCACATCCCCCTCGATCAGGGGCCAGTCGCGGACCAGGGGGAAGTCGCGGCGCTGATTTTCGCGCACGGTGTCGCAGGCCCATTTGTCCCATTCGATGACCGCCGCATGCTCGAATCCGGCCAGGGTCGCGCCCATCGCCAAGCCCCCAGCCCCCGCGAACAGCTCGACGCTTCTCATTGTTTTCGCCTCTCCCTGTCGAGGAAGTTACGTATGGTTTCCTGGAGCCATTCGGTTCGGTTCATCTCGCATTCCCAGATCACGAGGACATCCCAACCCCCGGCCCGCAGTTCGGCCAGCACCTTATGGTCTCGCGCCTTGTTCCCTTCCAGTTTCGGTAGCCAAAACTCCTGGCGGGATTTGGGCAATCGCGCCAGCTTGCAATTTCGATCCGGGTGGCGGTGCCAAAAGCAGCCGTGCAGAAAAATCACCTTGCGCCGGGATGAAAAGACGAGGTCGGGCCGTCCCGGCAGGTTCCCCACATGCAGGCGATAGCGATAGCCCATGCCGTGGATCAGTTTCCGCAAACGCATCTCGGGCGCGGTATCCTTACCCCGGACCCTGGACATGCGTTCGCTTCGTTGACGCGGCGTCAGCGTGTCCATCCGCGACTCGCTACCACAAGCCCCAATCATTGCAACCCCCTTGGGGGAGCATGAGAAAGCCGGGGGCCTTCGGCCCGCTCCAGAAAGACGGGGGAGGCTTCGCCCCTCCCCGAAGCACCGCGCCCCTCTCCCGCTTTTCCATGAACCGGCGAAGCCGGGGGCCTTCGGCCCGTTACGGAAAGGCTGAAGAGACTCCCCTCTCCCGCCTTTCTGGAAACCGGCGAAGCCGGCTATGAACCGGCGGAGCCGGCGGGGTGGATGGTGAGCACGGGCAGGGGCGAGGATTTGACCACCTTTTCGGCCACGGAGCCGAAGACGATGCGGTCGATGCCGCGTCGGCCGTGGGTGCCCATGACGATGATCCCGCAGCCCTGTTCCCTGGCCACGCCGAGGATGGCCTCGGGCGCGTAGCCCATCTCCACGGAGGTGGTGGCGTCGAGCCCGGCGAAGTGCTTTTCCGCGAACTCGGCCATGGTTTCGCGGGCTCCGGCGAGGATCGCGCCGACGAAGTTCTCGATGCTCTCCTCGGCCACGGCGAAGGAGCCGTAGCGCTTGAGCGTGGGGGCCACGTAGACCGCGTGCAGGGGCACGTTCAGGGCGCGGGCCAGGGTGGCGGCGTAGTCGGCCACGCGCGGGGACATGGGCGAGAAGTCGAGGGCGCAGAGGATCTTGCGGATGTCGGCCACGGGTCGCCTCCTGGCTGAGGTTCGGAGCTTTCCCCAGCGGTAGCAGGAAGTTGAGCCGGAAGGCAAGGGGCGGGTTCAGCCACGGTCCGGCCCCGGCTTGCCGTCGCGCGGAGGCCAGCCGACCAGGGAGTAGGCCACGCCCTGGACCCCGGTGACGCGGCCCTGGCCGTCCCGGCGCGGGCACAGGGAGAGCCGGGCCCAGAGATGGGCGCCGTTTCCGTGGAGCATGCGGTGCTCGCCCACGGTATGCGCGCCTTGCAGGGTCTGCTCGATCTGGGAGCGCAGCATGGGCTGGTGCTCGGGCAGGGCGAAGGCCACCAGGGAGCGGCCCTGGACCTTCTGGATGTCGTGGCCCCAGAAGTCCTCCAGGGAGGGCGTGACGTAGATCACGCGGCCCCGTTCGTCGAGCAGGAGGAGCACGTCGTGCATGTCCTCCACGAACTGGCGCAGCCATTGGTTGCTGCTGGCCAGCCCCCGCTCCAGGGCCCGTTCGCGGGTCACGTCCACGATGCCCGCGATGAAGCCGGTGACGAGGCCCGTGAGGTCGCGCACCGGCGAGACCGAGACCCGGGCCAGGAAGGTCGTGCCGTCGGCGCGGCGGGCCAGGTTCTCGATCACGGCCAGGCCGCTTTGCTCCATCTGCCGGAAATATTCCGAAGCGCACACGGGCTCGACCCAGAGCTCGTCCCGGTGGCGGCCCAGGATGTCGCCCAGGGAGGCGAAGCCCCAGAGCTGGAGAAAGGCCTGGTTCACGTAGGTGATGCGGCCGCTTTTCACGATGCAGACCGCGGCCGGGCCGTCGTCCACGGCCTGGCGGAAGAGCCGCAGCTCGTCCAGGGCCCGGCGCAGGCGCACGGCCTTGTCCGAGATGCGCTGGGTCAGGAGGCTGCGTTCGCGGCGCAGCTCCGGGTCCGAGCGCACGTCCTCGTCGGGCGCGTCGCGCAGCTCGCGCACGAGCCGGGAGAACAGGGTGGGCCGCTTGAGGATGGCCCGGCGCACGTCCTCGGCCACCATGCCGTTCATGGCCAGGATCAGGTCCGGGTCCTCGCCCAGCTCCCGGGCCAGGGCCAGGAGCTTGCGCTCGGAGAGCCGGGCGGGCTCGCCGCGCTCGATGCGGCTCAGGAAGGAATGGTGCACGCGCAGCCGCAGGGCCAGCTGGCGGATGCTGTAGCCGCCCTGGCTGGCGTCCAGCTCACGCCGCCGCGTGCGCAGGTAGGTTCCGAAGAGTTCGCTCATGGTTCCGGTCCGGCAGGAGGGGAATAATGGTTAAATATACCGAGATCACGGCATGTTGTAACTCTTTTTTCGGAATGACGCCGGGTTCTGTGGGGAATCCTTTGGTCATGAGCATTCCCCGGCTGGTCGATGTCGCGATATAGGCGAGCCGAGGCTGAAGGGTCAAAGAAAGGCGGGAGCCGAAGGCCCCCGCCTTGTGTTGGTCTGGAGCGGGCCGAACGCCCCGAAGAGGCTAGTTCCGCATGTCGGTGATGATGGTCTGGAGGTCCTGGGCCAGCCGGGCCAGATCGGAGACGGCCTGGGCGGACTGGGTCATGGCCTCGGCGGTTTCGGCCGCGATGCGGTTGATCTCCTCGGTGCTCCGGCTGATCTGCTCGCTGGCCGCGGACTGTTCCTCGCTGGCCGTGGCGATGCCGCGCACCTGGTCGGCGGTCTTCTCGACCATCTCCACGATCTCGCGCAGGGCCGCGCCGGACTTCTCGGCCGTGGACGTGCTCTCGTGGATGACCTGGGCCGTGGCCTCGGTGTTGCGGATGTTCTTGCGCGCGCTTTCCTGCACGGCCTGGATGTAGCCGCCCACCTCGTTGGTGGCGGTCATGGTCTTTTCGGCCAGCTTGCGCACCTCGTCGGCGACCACGGCGAAGCCTCGTCCGGCCTCGCCCGCGCGGGCGGCCTCGATGGCCGCGTTCAGGGCCAGGAGGTTGGTCTGGTCCGCGATGTCCGCGATGACGTTCATGATCTGGCCGATGCCCTCGGCCTGCTTGC
>NZ_JAMHGA010000017.1 GCF_023660105.1 Desulfovibrio aminophilus
TGGGGTCGATGCCGACGGTCGAGACGAGCAGGCCGAAGGCCCCGGAGAGCAGGCCCTTGAGCATGTTGTCCCGGGACATGACCGCGATGGTCGAGAGGCCGAAGATGCAGAGCCAGAAGAATTCCGGCCCGCCGAAGTTGAGGGCGAAGCGGGCCAGGGGCGCGGACATGAAGAGCAGGAAGAAGGTGCCGACGATCCCGCCGAAGGCCGAGGCCAGGAGCGAGGCGTAGAGGGCTTCGTCGGCGCGGCCTTGCTGGCACATGGGGAAGCCGTCGAAGGTGGTGGCCACCGAGGAGGGCGTGCCGGGGGTGCGGATGAGGCAGGCCGAGTTGGCTCCGCCGTAGATGGCCCCGGCGTAGATCGCCCCGAGCATGATCAGGCCGCTGATGGGGTCCATGGCGAAGGTGACGGGAACCATGAGGGCCACGCCCATGGTGGCCGTGAGGCCGGGCAGGGCGCCGATGATGATGCCGCCGGTGAGCCCGAAGATCATGAGCAACAGATTGAGCGGCTCGAAGATGTGTCCGATGGCCGGCAGCAGGAAGTCAGTCATGTCGATCCTCCAAGGAAGGAGGGGGCCGCTGGCCGACCCCCTCCGGGCTGGGAGTTACTTCTTCAGCAGGCCATAGGACTCGAGCAGGGCGCGATCTTCCTCGGCCTTCTTCTGGACGTAGGCTTCGAATTCCGCTCCGTCCATGTACTCGGCGGGCTGTCCGGCCTTCTTCATGTCGGCCAGATAGTCGGGGTCGGTAGCGATCTTCTTGAAGGCGTCGCGCAGGAACTTGAGCTTCTCGGGCGCGATGCCCTTGGGGGCCACGAAGGCGCGGCGGATGTCGGAGACGACGTCGTAGCCCTGTTCCTTGAGGGTCGGAACGTCGGGCAGGAAGGCGTTGCGCTTCTCGGCGGCCACGCCCAGGATGGTCAGCCGGTCCAGACTGCGCATGACGTCGTTGACGTTGCCGAAGATCACGTCCACTTCGCCGCCCAGCAGGGCCGCGTTCTGGTCCGCGGCGCCCTTGTACATGACCTCGGCGAAGTCCAGCTTGAAGTTGGACTTGACGCCGAGCATCATGAGGTGGTGGCCGGAGAAGGGGCCCACCAGGCCGAGCTTGACCTTGCCGGGGGCGGCCTTGGCGGCGTCGAAGACTTCCTTCACGGACTTGTAGGGGCTGTCCTTGCGCACGGCCACGACCTGCGGGTCGTTGACCACCTGGCAGATGTAGGCGAAGTCGCTGATCTTGTACTGCGCGCCCTGGGCCAGGGGCTGGAGCACGATGTGCGGCACGTTCACGCCGCCGATGGTGTAGCCGTCGGCATCGGCGTGGGCGATCTCGCCGAAGCCGATGGCCCCGCCCGCGCCCGCCTTGTAGACGAAAATCCAGGATTCGGTGCCGAGCTTGTTCCAATACTTCTGCATGATGCGGGCCTGCACGTCGCTGGACCCGCCCGCAGTGAAGGCGATGATCATGTTGATGGGCTTTTCGGGGTAGGACCCGGCGAAGGCCGGTCCGGCGCAAAGGCCGAGCATGAGGGCGAAGAGCAGGAACATCCGACCGAGGCGTAGCTTCATGGCGTTCTCCCTTGGTGGCTTGTGCCGCTTGGCGGAGCGAACCAAAAGCGCCAGCACGGCATGCCGCGCGGGTGTCCGGTTCCGTTCCGCATGTCTCGTCTCATCATGGTCATCATCGTGGTCATTCGTTTTCCCGGCCCCGCCACGCGGCGGGGCCGGGAGTGTAGTCCTAGGCGCTCCGGTAGAGCTTGGTCAGAATGAACTCCCTGTGTCCGAGGACCTCGGCGCAGGTCAGGCGACCGTTGCAGGTCCGACGGAGCATGTCGAGCAGATTGTCACCCGACTGGTCGAGGGTCATCTCGCCGCGCAGGATGGCCGAGCAGTCGTAGTCCACGTGCTCGCTCATGGTCTTGGCGGTCAGCGGGTTGGCCGTGAGCTTGATCACCGGTTCGATGGGGTTGCCGATGATGTTGCCCTGGCCCGTGGGGAAGAAGTGGGCCACGAAACCGGCGGCGGCCCAGAGGGTCACGGCCTCGGCGGCCGCCGAGGAGGTGTCCATGAACCAGAGGCCCTTGCCGGTGGGGGCCTCGGCGGGGCCGAGAACGCCCACGTAGCGTGCCTTCTTGCCGATCTTCTGGAGGTTGCCGAAGGCCTTTTCCTCAATGGTCGTCAGGCCGCCGCGGATGTTGCCCTTGGTCGGCTGGGAGCCGGAGAGGTCGTCGGTCTTGAACTCGTTGATGAAGTCGTCATAGGACTTCCAGGTCTGGTAGAACTTCTCGCCGAGTTCCTTGGTGGCCGCGCGTTCCTTGCAGACCATCTCGGCGCCGGTGATCTCCGAGGTCTCGCCGAAGGAGCAGGTGGCTCCGGCGTCGACCAGCTTGTCGATGGCGTTGCCCACGGTGGGGTTGGAGGCCAGGCCGGAGGTGGTGTCGGACTCGCCGCACTTCACCGAGACCCAGATTTCGGAGAGGTCCACCTCGGTCTTCTGGAGTTCGGTCGCCCAGTGCATGTATTCCTTGGCCTTGCGGCTGGCCTCGGCGATGGTGCCGATGTCGCCGGTGCGCTCGATGGCGAAGCCGGTGACCGGCTTGCCGGTCTTGGCGATGCCGTCGACGATGATCTTGGTCCACTCGGGCTCGATGCCGATGACCACCACGGCGGCCACGTTGGGGTTGGAGCCGATGCCGATGAGGGTTCGGAAGGTCAGCATCAGGTCTTCGCCGAACTGCAGACGGCCGTAGGCGTGGGGCAGGGCCAGGGCGCCCTTGACGTTGTTGGCCACGGCTTCGCAGGCCGCGTTGGAGAGGTCGTCGAGCGGCAGGACCACCACATGGTTGCGGATGCCCACCCGGCCGTTTTCCCTACGGTATCCGAGAACTTTTCCCAGGCTCATGACTTACCACCTCTTGGTCTTGAGGTTGTGGATGTGGACGTGGTTCCCCTTCTTGAAGGCGGCGACCACCTTGCCGATGTCATGGCCGTACTTGAGCACCGTTCCGCCGATATCCATGGGCTCCAGGGCGATCTTGTGACCCAGCGGGATGTCGTCCAGGGCCTTGACCTCGACCTTGGCCTGGGAATCCATGAACAGTCCCTGGGCCGTTTCGCCGGCCCGGATGTCCACCGTGGCCACGCCCACGGAGTCTCCTTTTTCGTGAACCAGGAATTGGATCATACGGTTGCCTCCTTCGCTTATTTGTTCTCCCCGCCCTCGGGGGCACGCTGCCCCGCCGGACGGTGGAAAAACGTCGTGTTGGCGTTGGGAATGACCGCGACGCGGGGGCGCGCCGGGCCTTCGGCCAGCCAGGCGTCCAGCGTGGCCTGGGCCACCCCGGCGGTGATCTGGCACTCCTTGAGCGTGGCCGCGTCCAGGGCCGAGTCCAGGACCACCCTGCGGCTGTCCAGGGAGAGGCCGAAGAGGTAGGCCTTGTGCGCGCCCATGCGGAAGCCGTGGGAGCGGAAGTCGGCCAGCACGTCGGCGGGCCGCGCGAAACGGCGCACGTAGTCGTGGTAGGTCTCGTCGCCCACCCCGCCGGGGCATTCGGCCAGCAGCAGCACCCGGCCGCCCGGCTTGGCGGCCTGGCAGGCCATGTTCAGGCCCTTCTGGGCCTGGTACAGGCAGATGTCCTTGGGATGGCCGCCGCAGGAGGCCAGGACGATGTCGAAAGGCTCGTCCAGGGCCACGCCGTAGACTCCGGCGCAGACCTTCGCCCCCTCGGCCAGCACGGCCTCGGGGTCGCCCGCGCCGAGCCAGACGATGCGCTTGGCCGGACTCAGAACCACGTTCACGGCCAGGTGGATGCCGATGAGCCGGCCGGCCTCGTTGAGATCCTGGCGCACCGGGTTTTCGTCCAGCACCCCGGCCCGGGCCGAGGAGGCGAAAAGCCCGCCGTGGTTGGCCCGGATCATCTCGGCCGAGGCGCAGCCCACGGTGATGCCCTTGGAGCCGCCGGTGAAGCCCACGAACTGGTGAGGGTCCACCTGGCCCAGGACCAGCCGGAACTCGGCCGCGCCGATGGCGGCGTTGATCCGCACCGGGGTGCCGCGCGAGGTCCGGCCGTGCTCGGTCATGGGCGAAAGGTGGGCGTCGTGCCCGATGACCCGGCAGCCCCGGGCGGCTGAGGGCGGGATCACGCGCTCCAGCTCGGCCCGGGACAGGGCCGGGTGCAGGCCGCCGCCCACCACCACGGTGACGTCGCCGGGGGCGAGACGGGGCCAGAGGGCGAACAGGCGGTCCAGAAGAACGGGCAGGAGGTCCTTGACCGGCAGGGGCCGGGTTTCGTCGGGGACGGCGATGGCCACGGAACCGGGCGCGGGACGGCCCCGGTGCTTCGACGTGTCCAGGGCCGAGTCCACGGCGCGGGCCAGGGCCTGGAGCGGGTCAGGGAGGTCCGGCGGCGGCGTGGGGCGGAGCAGATGCGCATCCACCCCGTCCGGGAGGACGAGGCGGCGAAGGCCGTGACCGTAAGGCAGTTCGATGTGCGGCATACGCGCTCCTTGTGCCGAAAAGAGCAATGCCCGTGCCGAAATGGAGCGTTCTCATAATACATTGAAATATAATATGATTTATAAAATTTTGTGACCGAGAGGGCAAAATAACGCGCCCATTATCCGGCATTGCGACCAATATTGGTCTTGCGTGGGGTCGGACAAAGACGATACAACAGCTGCGGACCGATGATGAGACGCCGAACAGCACGAAGGAACAGGCCGAGAGAGCAGTGACTTAATAATTTTCTTATTTTATACAGCTCGTTATCCTTGTGCCCAATATTCGTCTGGAGGGGCCATGCTGCAAGACAAGACCAAGAGCTATGAGCTGCTGCTCAAGATCAACAACGCCATCGTGCACCAGACCTCGCGCGAGACCCTGTTCAACGCCCTGGCCCGCGAATTGCGCAGCCTCATCCCCTACGACCGCTTCAGCATCAATCTCTATGACGCCGAGCGGAAATACCTGACCTATTTCGCCACCGCCGCGGGCATTCCCCTGAGCGGCATCAGCAACCAGCCTCGGCCCCTGGAGAAGGGCATCTTCGCCCATATGGTCATCCGCACCCGTGAGCCGCTCGTCATCCCGGACCTGACCAGACAGACCTATTTCACCTCGGTGGACAACATGCTCCTGGTCGGGCTCACCGCCACCATGGTCTTTCCGCTGCTGGTGCGGAACACCGTGCTCGGCTCCATCCACCTCTCCTTCCGCCAGGCCCCGGAGAACATGGACGCCCTGGCCGAGTTCTGCCGGGAGCTGTCCACCCAGGTGGCCCTCGCCGTGGACAACATGCTCTCGCACACCAAGCTCAAGGAGATGAACGAACAGCTCCAGCGCCAGAAGACGTATCTGCTCAAGCAGAGCGACGACGGCTACGAGATGAGCAACCTGGAGTTCGTCAGCCCGGCCATGAACGAGATCATGGCCCAGGTGGAGATGGTCGCGGGAACGGACGCCCCGGTGATTCTCACCGGCGAGACGGGCACGGGCAAGGACTTCATCGCCCGGCACATCCACAAGATCAGCCAGCGCCGCGACGGCCTGCTGGTGAAGGTGAACTGCCCGGCCCTGGCGCCGTCGCTCTTCGAGTCCGAGCTCTTCGGCCATTCCAAGGGAGCCTTCACCGGGGCCGGCGGTCAGCGCGTGGGCCGCTTCGAGATGGCCGACGGCGGGACCGTGTTCCTGGACGAGATCGGGGACCTGCCCCTGCCGCTGCAGGCCAAGCTCCTGCACGTGCTCCAGGACCAGACCTTCGAGCGGGTGGGCGACAGCCGCTCCATCCGGGTCAACTTCCGGGTCATCGCGGCCACCAACAAGAATCTGGAGGACTGCATCCGGGAACGCACCTTCCGCTCGGACCTTTTCTATCGCCTGAGCACCATCGCCCTGCACCTGCCGCCCCTGCGCGAGCGGCCCGAGGACATCCCGCCGCTTCTGCGGGCGCTCAACGCGAGCCAGGCCCGGCTCCTGCACCGTCCCGCCCCGCGCTATCCCGACGAGGTGGTGGACGACATCTGTCGCCATCCCTGGCCGGGCAACATCCGCGAACTGAAGAACCTGGTCAGCAGGATGATCATCATGCGGCCGGGGCAGGAGGTCTCCCGCGAGGACATCCGGGGCCACCTGGGCGAGGTGGTGGCGGAAACCCCCGGCGTGCGCTTCCCGACCCTGGACGAGGCCGAGTGCGCGCACATCGCCAAGGCCCTGGCCCGGTCGGGCGGCATGGTGGGAGGGTCGAAGGGCGCGGCCTCGCTGCTCGGGGTGCCGCGTTCCACCCTGCAGTACAGGATGCGCCGGTGCGGGTTGTCCGCGGAGGAGTTCCGCCCCCGGGGCGCCGTCCGCGAGGCCTAGTCGATTTCCAGGCCCTGCTGGCGATATTCGTTGAGCTTGTTGCGCAGGGTGCGCACGGAGATGCCCAGGAGCTCGGCGGCCTGGGTGCGGTTGCCGCGCGTCTCGTCCAGGCTCTTGAGGATGAGGGCCTTCTCCATTTCGTGCAGGGGCATGACCGAAAGGGCCTCGCCGGGAGTCCGGGGCGCGGCCGGGACCGCGTCCGCGGCCGGGGATTCCTCCTCCGGGGCCCAGGACTCGGAGTCCATGAGGAAGTGGGCCGGACGGATGGGCCCGGAACCGGCCAGGAGCACGGCGCGCTCCATGAGGTTCTGGAGTTCGCGCACGTTGCCCGGCCACTCGTAGTCCAGGAGCCACTGCTTGGCGTCCTCGGTGAAGGCCAGGCGGGACAGGCCGTAGGCCGCGCAGTACTTGTCGCGGAAGAAGTCGGCCAGGACGAGCACGTCCTCGCCGCGCTCGGCCAGGCGCGGCAGCTTGATGGGGATGACGTTCAGCCGGTAGAAGAGGTCCTGGCGGAACTTCTTCTCCCGCACGGACTCCTCGATGTCCCGGTTGGTGGTGGCCAGCACGCGCACGTCCACCCGCACGGTCTCCACCCCGCCCACGCGGTCGATCTCCCCTTCCTGGAGCACGCGCAGGAGCTTGGCCTGCAGGCCCAGGTCCATCTCGGTGATCTCGTCCAGGAGCAGGGTGCCGCCGTCGGCCAGCTCGAACTTGCCGAGCTTGCGGTTGATGGCTCCGGTGAAGGCGCCCTTTTCGTGGCCGAAGAGTTCGGACTCCAGCAGATGCTCGGGCAGGGCCGCGCAGTTGATGGCCACGAAGGGCTGGTCCGCCCGCTCGGAGTGGTGGTGCAGGAAGCGGGCGATCATCTCCTTGCCCGTGCCGGACTCGCCGGAGATGAGCACCGTGGCCTTGGAGCGGGCCACCTGCCGGGCCAGGGCCAGGACGCGCAGCACGGCCTGGTGTTTGCCGATGACCTGGAAGCGCGGCGAGGCCTGGGGGCGCGGTGCCGGGCGGGGCTCCTCGGGCTCCTCGGCCGGGGCCTCGGGGGCCTCCCTGGGCAGGATGAGTCGGATTTTGTCCCAGACCAGGGGCTCCAGCCAGTAGTCGCGCGCGCCCAAGTCCAGGAAGCGCTGGGCCTCGTCGGTGGAGCCGTTCTTGGTGAAGACGATCACCGGCGGAAAGCCCTCGTGCGCCGCGGCCTCGGCCAGCAGGTCGGCGGCCGAGTAGCCCTGCATGGCGGGCCGGGTGAAGATGAGCAGCGGCGAGGTCTTCTTGATGAAATTCAGCGCCCCGGCGAGGGTGTCGGCCAGGCCGGCCTGGACTCCGGCCTCCTTGAGCGTGGGAAACACGCTGCTTACGGCCTGGGGTTCGGCGATGAAGAGAATGGTCCGATCCGACATGAGCATGTCTGTATCCGCTTGAGGCGAGCATTTCAATATCCGTTCGCCGACAGTTCCCACCCCCGCGCCTTGCCCGCCGGCGGGGCATCTGCTATCACGGCTGCGGAACGCCAGACATGCGGAAGAAACTCCTCAACCTGCTCCTCGCACTCACGAGCGTGGGCCTCGTCTACGCGCTGGTGGAGTTTCTGCTCTTCCCCCTGCTGCTGCCGTTCCTGTCCCCCGCCGCGTACCACTCCTTCCCCCGCGACATGCGCCTCCCCGGCCAGACCTCCAAGGCCGGGCTGCTGCCCAGGCCGGGCTATCTGGCCCTGGCCGGGGACTCCTATGCCCAGGGCAAGGGCGACTGGTTCATCGACCTCGGCTACGATCGCGCGTCGCGGTTTCAGGCCGCGCACCTGCTTCAGGACGCCCTGGGACGCGACGTGGTCTCCTTCGGCCGCAGCGGCGCGGGCAGCGTGGACGGCCTCATCCTGGAGCCGCTTCAGGACCTGCGCGCCATGCGGCGGCGGGGGCTGAAGATCCCGGACCCCGGCTGCCTGCTGCTCTATTTCTACGAAGGCAACGATCTGCAGAACAACGGCAGCTTCCTGCGCCGCTACTTCGATCCCTTCCACCCCCGGGAGGATCTGCGGCGGCCCGGAGTGTTCCGCGCCTTCCTGGACGACATGACGACCCGTTTCGCCTCGGGCGCGTCCACCGAACCCGGCGACGACCTGCTCTTCAGCAACCTCGTGCTGCGCTTCCTGCGCGACCATGTCTGGTACCGGCTGACCCGGCGCGTGGTGGACCCCGATCCGCCGATGCCGCCCGGCATCGTCAACGCCGCCGTGGTGGGCGGACGGGCGGTGTTCCTGCCCGACCGGCTCCAGGCGCCGCCCCTGGACGAGCCAGGGGCCGATGACTCCCTGTTCGTCTTCGAACAGAGCGTCCTGTACATCCGCGACGCCCTGCCGAAGACCCGCTGCGTGGTGGTCTACGTGCCCTCGCCCCTGGCCTGCTACGCCTTGTCGGCGGCCCGGGTGCGGACCTACGACCGGCCGGACGTCGACCACACCCCGGCCCAGGTGGCCGCGGGAAGCGACCAGCTGGCGGCCCATGTGCGGGCCTTCGCGGAGGGCAACGGCCTGGGCTTCATCGACACCCGGCCGGAGGTGCGCGCCGCCGCCGCGCGGGAGCTGCTCCACGGCCCGCGCGACTGGGACCACTTCAACAAGGCCGGCTACGAGGCCTTCGCGCGGGGCATCGAGGACGGTCTGACCCGGGGAGCCTGCGGCCCGGGGGCCCAGCCGTGATCGGCCGCAGCGTCCCGGTCTTCTGTTACCACAACGTCTCGGACATGGACGGTCTGGCCCCGGCCCGCTTCGAGGAACATCTCCGGGCCGTCGCCTCGGCCGGATACCGCACCATCGGCGCGGTGGAGCTCCTGGAGATCGCGCTCGGCAAGCGGTCCCAGCGCGGCCGCTGCTGCGTGCTGACCTTCGACGACGCGCACCTCTCCAACTGGCTGGTGGCGGCGCCGCTGTTGCGCAAGCACGGCATGACCGGCGTGTTCTTCGCCCTCGCGGACTTCACGCTCCCGGGCACGGCGCGCACCACGGCCACGGCCCCGGCGCTGCTCCCCATGCCCGAGTCCTTCCGCCTGGCCCTGTCCGGCGACATGTCCCAGTTCATGAACGAGGCCGAACTCAAGGCCCTGGTCCGGGACTACGGCATGGAGGTCCATGCCCACGGCCGCAGACACCAGGGAACCTTCCGCACGCTCACGCCCCGGAGCGTGGTCGGCGGCCGGAAGGCCCATTGGAGCGCCCACGGCATCTACGACCCGGTGGAGCCCGGCCTGCCGATCTTCGACGTGGGCAGCGCCTACGTCTACGACGGCTTCTGGCCCGGCCGCGACGAGCGCGGCCCGCGCTTCCGCCTGCGCTCCGAGGAGGAGCGCCGCGCCTTTTGCCGCGAGGACTTCCGCGTGAGCCTGGAGCGCATGCGGGAGATCAACGGCGGCGGGCCGCAGCTCTTCTGTTGGCCCTGGGGCCAGTTCGACGCCGTGAGCGAGGAGGAACTCAAGCGCGCGGGCTTCGACGGGGCCTTCAGCCTGGAGCGCGGGCCCAACGCCCGGGGCACGGACCCCTTCCGGCTCAAGCGCATCGGCGTGAGCGCGCGCAAGAGCGGGGCCTGGGTCCGGGCCCGGCTGGCCATGTACGGCACGACCCCGGGCGCGCGGGTCTTCTTCAAGTTCTTCCGCAAGCGGCCCGAACCGCGCACGGTCCTGCTGGCCACGGACTCGACGAAGCTCTCCGGCGGCAGCCGCCAGTTGGTAAACAACGCCGAGGCCCTGCGCGAGATGGGCCTGACCGTGCTGGCGGCGGTGCCCGAGGCCTCGGCCCTGGCCTCGGAACTGCGCCGGGCCGGGGTGCCGGTGCTGCCCTGGGACCGCTTCCGCGACCCGCGGGCCACGGCCGGGTTCTTCCGCACCGTTTCCCGGGAGCAGGGCCTGGACGTGCTGCACGTCTTCCACAACCACGCCTACAAGCCCGCCATCCTGGCCCGGCTGCTGGGCGCGCGCTACAAGCTCTTCCTGAACCGGGGCGTGATCTTCAAGCCCAACCTCCTGGCCGGACTCTGGGCCCGCCTCTCCAGCGGCTTCATCTGCAACTCGTTGGAGTGCGCCCGGGTGCTGCGCCGCCACGGCGTGGCCAAGGGCCGCCTGAACGTGGTCTACAACTCCTTTCTCTTCGACGGCCCGCCGCCCGGGGAAGTGCCCCAGCGGCGCAAGCGCGGCCTGCGCGTGATCTACGTAGGCAACGAGGCCCCGGCCAAGGGCTTCGACGTCTTCGTGGCCAGCATCGCCGCGCTCCAGGCCTCGGGCCTGGCCAAGGACATGGAGTTCGTGGCCTGCGGCACGCGTCCGGCCGAGGCCGTGCTGCCCGGGCTGCCGCCCGGCGTGGCCGAGCGCCTG
Organism: Desulfovibrio aminophilus; assembly: GCF_023660105.1. Taxonomy (NCBI): domain Bacteria; kingdom Pseudomonadati; phylum Thermodesulfobacteriota; class Desulfovibrionia; order Desulfovibrionales; family Desulfovibrionaceae; genus Desulfovibrio; species Desulfovibrio aminophilus. The sequence continues at coordinate 10,716 of NZ_JAMHGA010000017.1, forward strand.
CGCCTCACCGGGGCCATTCCGCACGGCGAGGTGCTGCGCGAGTTGGCCGCCGCCGACGTCCTGGCCCTGACCTCGCGCCAGGAGAGCCTGCCCAACGTGCTCCTGGAGGCCTTCATGGCCGGGCTGCCCGTGGTCTGCACCTCGGTGGGCGGCATCCCGGAACTGGTGCGCCACGAGGTCAACGGCCTGCTCTGCCAGTCCGAGGACAGCCTGGGCCTGGCCGAGGCCTACTACGTCCTGGCCGGGGACCCGGCCGCCCGGCTGCGCATGGGCCGCATCAACCGCCGCATCGTCACCGGGCTCCTGGACAACCGGACCAAGGGCCGCAACCTCGTGCGGGTCTATTCCGGCGAACGCCTTTACGCCCCCCTGCCCATCGACGAACTGGCCGCCTCCGTGCCCATGCCGGAGGCCGGGGAGGCCGGATGCCCGGGCCACGAGACGGACTGACCGCCTTCTGGCGCGGCCTGGCCCCCGGGCTGCGGGACCGCCTGCTGCTGGGCTCCTGCGGCCAGCGGCATCTCCTGGACGCGGCCCGCGCCGCCCTGGCCCTGGGCTCGCCCGTGGCCCCGGCCCTGGTCCTGGCGTCCCTGGCCGAGGGCCCGCTGGACGGCGGGCTGGCCGCCGAGATTCTCGCCGCGCCGGATCTCCTCGCCGCCCTGCCCGGGGCGGTCCGGCCTTTGTTGGCCTCCCTGTCCACGGGCTGGAAACGGCCGGAGGACGTCGCGGGCTACGAGGAACTGGCCGCCGGGCGCGACCTGGCGGCCCTGCGCCGGTTCCTGGATTCCCGCCTGGACCGCGGGCCGAGCCTGTTCTGGCTGAACCAATCCGCGTCCCTGGCCCTGTTCGAGAACGACCAGGACTGGCTGGCCGCGTCACTGGCCCGGCCCCTGCCGTCCGCCCTGGCTCCGGCCCTGGAGGCCCTGCGCGGACAGGCCGCCTTCCTGCGCGGGGACTTCGCGGCCGCCGACCGCCACTACGCCGCCGCCCTGGTCCTGGGGCCGTCGATCCTCATGCGCCGGGGGCTCTGCCGCCGGGCCCTGGGCGACGAGCCGGGCGCGGTCCGGCTTTTCCTGGCTTGCCTGGAGGCCGCGCCCTGGCACGCCACGGCCGCGCTCCTGGCCTCCGAGCCCCCGCTCCCGGCTTCGGCCCCGATTCCCGGTTCCCTGGCCGTGCTGCTCTATTCCTGGAACAAGGCCGCCGAGCTGGACGCCACCCTGGCCGCCCTGTTCGCCTCGGACCTGGGCGGAGCCCGCGTCATCGCCCTGGACAACGGCTCCACCGACGCCACGGCCGAGGTGCTCTCGGCCTGGGCCGGGCGGAGCGGCGGACGGTTGGCCCGCGTGGACCTGCCGGTGAACGTGGGCGCGGCCGCGGCCCGCAACTGGCTGGCCGCGCTGCCCGAGGTCCGGGCCGCCGACTTCGCCCTCTATGTGGACGACGACGCCGAGGTGCCGCCGAACTGGCTCGGGCTCCTGGGCGCGGCCGTGACCCGTTGGCCCGAGGCCTCGGTCTGGGGCTGTCGGGTAGTGGACCACGCCGGGCCCTGGCGCATCCAGGCCGCGGACCTGCACCCGGTCCTGCCCGAGCCACCGGACCCGCAACGGCCGGAGGAATTCCGCTTCTCGGACCTGCACATCCAGGACCTGGACATGGGCCAGTTCACCTACGCCCGGCCCTGCGTCTCGGTCACGGGCTGCTGCCATCTCTTCCGTTCCGCGACGCTGGCGCGTTCGGGCGGCTTTTCCCTGCACCTCTCGCCCTCGCAGTACGACGACGTGGAGCACGACCTGCGGCTTGCGCGCGCGGGCGGCTTCGCCGTATACCAGGGCCGCCTGGCCGTGCGGCACCGGAAGCGCACGGGCGCGGCCGGACGCACCAGCCGCGCCGAGCACGGCAACGCCCTGGGCAACAAATTCAAGATGCAGGCCATGCATCCCCGCGCCGGGATGGAGGCCGTGGTCCGCGCGGACCGCGACCGCCTCCTGGAGGACCTGCTGGCCCGGCTGGCCGCGCTTCCGGCCCCGGACAAGGAACATTCATGACCAAGGACGCCACCGAACAATTCCTGGACAGCCTGCCGGAACTCAAGCCCGGCGAGACCTTCCGCTTCGCCTGCCACCCCGGCGTGCCCTGCTTCAACGCCTGCTGCGGCGACCTGAACCTCATGCTCACGCCCTATGACACGCTGCGCCTGCGGCGCGGCCTGGGCGGGCTGCCCAGCCGCCTCTTCGTGGAGAAGCTGGCCGAGATTTCGGCCCGGGCCGACGGCTTCCCGACCATGCGCCTGCGCATGGAGGAGGGGGCCAGGAAGCCCTGCCCGTTCGTGCGGCCCGAGGGCTGCTCGATCTACGCCGACCGCCCCGGAGCCTGCCGCACCTATCCCCTGGGCCGCGCCACCCGGCCGGGCGAGGACGGCGTGCTGCTGGAGCAGTTCTTCGTGGTGCGCGAGCCGCACTGCCGGGGCTTCGAGCAGGAGGGCGAATGGACCGCCGAGTCCTGGCTCAAGGACCAGGGCCTGGAGCCCTACAACGAGGCCAACGACCGCTACATGCGCCTGGTGGCGGACTGGCGGGCGGCGGGGCGCGGCCTGGACTCCCGGCGCGCGGGCATGGTCTTCCTGGCCCTTTACCAGCCCGACGACTTCCAGCGCTTCCTGCGCGACATGAAGATGTTCGAGCGCCTGGAGGCCGAGCCCGGCCGCGAGGAGCGGGTCATGGCCGACGAGGAGGCCGCCCTCGACTTCGGCCTGGATTGGCTGCGCCTGACGCTGCTGGGCCAGGCCGTGAACCTGCGGCCGAGGGGAGCATGAACACCGCCCTGGCCCACGCCAAGGTCCTCGGCCTGGACGCCTTCCTGGCCCGCAGGCGGGCGCTGCCCCCGGACTACCGGCTGGTCTTCACCAACGGCTGCTTCGACCTCCTGCACCCCGGCCACGTGGACCTTCTGGCCCGGGCCAGGGCCCTTGGCGACGGCCTGATCCTGGGGCTCAACTCCGACGACTCGGTGCGCCGTCTCAAGGGCCCGGAGCGGCCCGTGGTCTCCGAGCGCGAGCGGGCCTTCGTCCTGGCGGGCCTGGCCAGCGTGGACTTCGTGGTGGTCTTCGGCGAGGACACGCCCCTGGAGCTCATCACGGCGGTCCGGCCCCAGGTCCTGGTCAAGGGCGGGGACTGGCCCGTGGAGCGCATCGTGGGTCGGGAGGTGGTCCAGGCCGACGGCGGCGGCGTGCATTCCCTGCCGCTTCTGCCGGGCTACTCCACCACCGCCCTCATCGAGCGCATCCGCTCCGGCCGCTGATCCTCGCGGCAGGGCCCGCCGTCGCCCAGCAGCCGGGCGATGAGCCGCCCGGCGTTGAATCCGTCCACGGGCTTGGAGAAGAGAAAGCCCTGGGCCTCGTCGCAGTTCTCGCGGGCCAGCCGTTCGAGCTGGTCCTCGCGCTCCACGCCCTCGGCCACCACGTTCAGGTTCAGGTTGCGGGCCAGGGCGATGATCGTGCGCACGATCTCGGGATTGGCCTCGCCGCTGATGAAGGAGCGGTCGATCTTGAGCGTGTCGATGGGCAGGCGCTGGAGGTAGTTCAGCGAGGAATAGCCCGTGCCGAAGTCGTCCACCACCAGCCGCACCCCCAGGTCGCGCAAGGCGTGCAGGGTCTCCATGCAGACCTTGGAATCCTTGAGCAGGGAGCTCTCGGTGAGTTCCAGCTTGAGGGCCCCGGGGGGCAGGCCGGTGCGGTCCAGGGCCTCCTGAACGCCGTCCAGGAAGTCCCGCCGCATGATCTGGCGGCTGGAGATGTTCACGCTCATGCTCAGGCCCGCGGCCTCGGGATGGAGGTCGCGCCAGCGGCGCATCTGGGCGCAGGCCTGGAGCAGGACCCACTGGCCCAGCGGCGCGATGAGGCCGGTCTCCTCGGCCACGGGGATGAAGCGGTCCGGCGAGATGCGGCCCCGGCGGGGATGCTCCCAGCGCACCAGGGCCTCGAAGCCCTTGAGCCGCTGATCGCCCACGGCCACGATGGGCTGGTAGTGCACGGCCAGCTCGTCCCGGTCCAGGGCCTGGCGCAGTTCCAGCTCCAGCTGCATGAACTCCGTGGCCTGCTCGTGCATCTTGCGGTTGAAGACCTTGTACTGGGCCGTGCCCTGGGATTTGGCCCGGTACATGGCGATGTCCGCGTCCCGCAGGATGTCCTCCGCGCCCCGGTAGGACTCGGCCCGGAGCACGATGCCGATGCTCGCCCCGCAGACCACGCCCGTGCCGTCGATGGCGAAGGGTTTCTCCATGGCCTCGTGGATGCGCCGGGCCACGCGGGTCACGTCGTGGGGATGCTCGTACTCCTCCAGGAGCAGGGCGAACTCGTCCCCGCCCAGGCGGGCTACGCTGTCCACGGAGCGCACGCAGGACTCCAGGCGGCGGGCCGCGGCCATGAGCAGCTTGTCCCCGGCCTGGTGGCCCAGGGAGTCGTTGACCGTCTTGAAGCGGTCCAGGTCGATCATGAGCACGGCGAAGCGGTAGTCCTCGCGGCGGGCGGCGCGCTCCACGGCGCGCTCCACACGCTCGTTGAAGAGCAGGCGGTTGGGCAGGCCGGTGAGGGCGTCGTGGAAGGCCTGGTGCGCGAGCTGCTCCTCGAATTCCTTGCGTTGGGTGATGTCGGTGTAGATGTAGAAGACTCCGGCGATGCGCCCGGCCACGCGCACGGGATAGCCGATGACCGCCACCGGGATGAGGCGGCCCAGGCGGTGGCGGCGCATGGTCTCGGCCTGGATGGGCTGCCCGGCCAGGACCGTGCGGTTGAAGCTCTCGGCCTCGTGGATGCGCTCCCCGGGCACCACCACCTCGCGGTTGAGCCTGCCGCGCACGGTATGGGCCTCGTGGCCGAAGAGGGCCTCGAAGCCGCTGTTCACGTTCACGATCCGGCCGTCCACGCCGATGAGCACGATGGCCTGGGGCGAACTCTCGAAGAGCTGATGGAAGTAGGCCCGCTGAGCCTCCAGATCTTCCTTGGCCCGCTTGCGTTCGGTGACGTCCATGACCGTGCCTTCGTAGAACTCCGGGCGGCCGTCCGGCCCGGGAAGGGCGCGGGAGTTCTCCGAGATCCAGATGCTGCTGCCGTCCTTGCGGTAGACCTCGGACTCGAAGGCCAGCACCTCCCCATGCTCGGTCATGAGGGCCATGTACTCGTCGCGGCGTCCGGGCCGGACATAGAGCTGGGAGGCGATGTCGTCGAAGTGGGCCTTGAGGGTCGCGGGCGAGTCGAAGCCGTACATCCGGGCCAGGGCCGGGTTGGCGTCCACGTAGCGGCCGTCGGGCGTGGTCACGAAGATGCCCTCCACCGCGTTGTCGAAGACGTTCCGGTAGCGCCGCTCGGAGCGCTCCAGGGCGGCCACGGCGGAGAGATCGCGGGCCAGGAGCAGGAGGCGTCCGCCCGGTTGCGGCACGGCCGTGACCTCGAAGGGCGCGGGCAGGCCCCGGGCCTGGCGCAGGCTCAGGCGCAGGCGGAGCGGGGCGGTGGCGGCGTCGCGCAGCAGCCGCTCCAGGCCCCGGCGGTCGGAGAGGGCGGCCGGGAGCAGGGCCGGGTCGCCGCCCGGCGTCGCGGCCAGGGGACCGAAGGCCTGGGCGAAGGCCGCGTTGGCCCGCTCCACGCGGGCGTCCGGCCCGACCAGGGCGGCCGGATCGGGCGCGCCGTCCAGGAGCAGGCCGAAGGCCGCGGCGGCGGTTTCGGAATCAAGGGGTTCGGTTCGCGTGGTCGGGGACATGGGGCACCACCGGACGTTGTTTGGTCGATCAATAAAGCAAGGAACGTGCCCAGCCGCAATGTGCTGGAAGAGCGGGCCTTTTCCGGATCGCCCCGGCGGATGGCCTTGTCCTGGGCGGATTATTTGCCACAAATGCAATTCATGACAGGATGGAAATGACAAGCTTGTAAAAAATGGCGATCCACGGCCCCGCGCGGCGGTGGTTGACAGGGCCGTCGGGCAGGGCTATGTTTCCCTGCTCGAACATTGTTCGGGCCAGTAGCTCAGTTGGCAGAGCCCCCGGCTCATAACCGGATGGTCCCAGGTTCGAATCCTGGTTGGCCCACCAAGAGGACGTATCTTGCCGGTGAAAAACGCCACGCTGCTTCCGAAAGGCGACCTGTCGCCGCTCTCAGGAGGACCAGGATGCTCCCCAGGGGAAAACCTCGGGGAGCATCCTTGCTTTGGTGGGCATGAACATACATGATTTCCTGAATCAGGTCCGGGCCTTGGCCCCGGAACACCTGGCCAGCCCCTGGGACAACTCCGGGGTCCAGGTGGCCGGACCCGACCGGACGGTGCGCAAGGCCGCGGTGAGCCTGGAGCCCGGGCCCGACGCCCTGGCCCGGGCCCTGGACTGGGGCGCGGAGGTGGTGGTCGCGCACCACCCTCTCTACCTCAAGCCCGAGGCCCCCAAGACCCCCGGCCGCTACCTCGACGCCCTCCGCCTTCTCCTCTGCTCCGACACCTGGCTCTACTCCGCGCACACCACCCTGGACAGCCGCCCCGGCGGCCCGGCCCGCTGGCTGGGCGAGGCCCTCGGCCTGCGGAACCGCGAGGTCCTGGAGCCCCTGGCCGACCCCGAGGCCGGTTTCGGCGAACTGGGCGACCTGCCCCGGGCGCTCTCCATCGACGCCTTCCTGAAGAAGCTCCGGCCCCTGGCGGGCGGCGCGGCCCTGACCCTCTGCGGTCCCGAGCCCGCGCGCATCCGCCGGGTGGCCTATTGCCCCGGATCGGGCTCCTCGCTGGCGGCCCTGGCCTTCGGCCGGGGGGCCGACGTGCTCGTCACCGGGGACGTGAAGTACCACACCGCCCTGGAGGTCTCCGGCCTAGTGGTGGATGTGGGGCATTTCGCCCTGGAGGAGGAGATGATGCGCCGGTTCGCGGCCGAGCTGGCCCGGGCCGTGAAGGGCGTGTCCGTGCGCTTCTTCGAGGGGCGCGATCCGTTCCGGCGGGTGCCGGGCTAGGAACTGGGAATCGCGCGGACCGTCTCGGCGGCCCGCGATCCAATACGCAGGGCCGCGCGGGGGCGCGCGTCCCGGGACCAAAGAGGGGACCTATGTATCAGAAGCAGATCGAACAGCTTATCTTGCTCCAGGCGGTCGACGACGAGATCATCGTTCTGGAGGCCGAAATCCAGCAGGCTCCCCAGGAGCTCTCGGACCTGGAAGGCCGGGTGGCCTCGCTCAAGGAGCGCCAGACCCAGATCGACGAGCGCCTGGAGATCCTCCGCGCCCAGCAGAAGAAACTCGAGTTCGAGATCGAGGAGGACGCGGGCAAGATCAAGAAGAGCAAGAACAAGCTGATGATGGTGGGCAACACGAAGGAATACCACGCCATGATGCGCGAGATGGACAGCCTCGAGCGGGTCAACCGCATGCGCGAGGAAGAGAAGATCGCCATCATGGAGGAGATCGCCCGCCAGGAAGAGGGTCTCACGGACCTGGACAAGGAGGCCGAGGGCATCCGCGAGGAGTACGCCGCCAAGAAGGCCACCCTGGACGAGCGCCTGGAGAAGGCCCGCAAGCGCGTGGACAGCCTGGACAAGAAGCGCAAGAAGGCCGGCAAGGTCGTGCCGCCGCCCATCCTCGGCCGCTACGAGTTCATCCGCGCGCGCATCGCCCATCCGGTGATCGTGCCCGTGGCCCTGGGCGTCTGCTCGGGCTGCAACATCATGATTCCCCCGCAGATTTACAACGACCTGCAGAAGGGCAAGCAGATCATCGCCTGCCCCAACTGCCAGCGCCTCATCTACTGGCAGGAGCACGCGCCCAGCAGCGCGCCCTCGGTCCAGGACGAGGAAGAATAGCGCGTCTTCCCAGGCGCGCTTCGATGCATTAGGTGACAAGAGGGAGTCGGACAGGTCGCCGCCGCGGTCCTTTCGGACCGGGGAGGAAAGTCCGGGCTCCGCAGGGCAGGGCGCTGGGTAACACCCAGGGGGAGTGATCCCCGGACAGTGCCACAGAAAGCAAACCGCCCCCGGTCCGCCGGGGGTAAGGGTGAAACGGTGGGGTAAGAGCCCACCAGCGGTCGCGGTGACGCGGCCGGCTCGGAAAACCCCGCCCGGAGCAAGGCCAAATAGGGGGGCAGGTCGGCCCGGCCAATGCCCCCGGGTAGGCTGCTTGAGGCGTCCGGCAACGGCCGCCCTAGAGGAATGGCGACCACCCCGCAAGGGGGACAAAACCCGGCTTATCGTCCGGCTCCCGTTGTTCAGGACCGCGGCGGGGGAGGCGCTGGCCTCCCCCGCCATGTTTCAGGAGAAAGGCATGCCCCTCGGCACCGACATCTGGGCCGTGATCGTGGCCGCCGGAAGCGGTTCGCGGCTGGCCTCCGCCGGGCTCGGGCCCAAGCAGTACCTTCGCTGGCGCGGCGTCCCGCTGTTTTGGCATTCGGCCCGCACGCTCTCCCGGGTGGCGCGGGTGCGGGGCCTGGTCCTCGTCTTTCCGCCCGCCGACGTCCAGGCCATGGAGGCCGAGGTGGCCGAACTGGCCCGGGCCGAGGGCTTGGGCCTGTCCTGGCGCGTGGCCGCCGGCGGCGCCCGCCGCCAGGATTCCGTGCGCCTGGGGCTGGCCGCCCTGCCGCCGGAGTGCGGCTTCGTCCTGGTCCACGACGCGGCCCGGCCCTTCGCCTCGGCCGCGCTCACGCAGCGCCTGGTGGAGGCCCTGGACCGGGGCGCGCGGGCCGCGATTCCGGCCGTGGCCGTGAAGGACACGGTGAAGCGCGTGGCCGGAGGGCTGGTGGGCGAGACCCTGCCCAGGGCCGAGCTGGCCGCCGTGCAGACGCCCCAGGCCTTTGTCCGCGACATGCTGGAGACGGCCCACGCCGAGGCGCTGGCCCGGGGCCTGGAGGCCACGGACGACGCCTCCCTGGTGGAGGGGGCCTGCCCCGTGGCCGTGATCGAGGGCGAGGAAGCCAACGTGAAGATCACCACCGCCGAGGACCTGGCCCTGTTGAACGACGGGCGGCGGACCATCCCCTGCGCGGGCTGGGGCTACGACGTGCACCGCTATGGCGGGGAGCGCCCGCTGGTGCTCGGCGGCGTGCCCATCCCCGGCGGCCCCGGGGTGGTGGCCCATTCCGACGGGGACGTGCTCCTGCACGCCCTGGCCGACGCCCTGCTGGGCGCTTTCGGCGGCGGCGACATCGGACAGCATTTCCCGGACACCGACCCCCGCTGGGCCGGGGCGGACAGCGCCGTGCTCCTCCTGGAGGTCCTGGCCCAGGCCCGGGCCGCCGGGGTGGAGGTGGTCCAGGCGGACCTCACGGTGGTGGCCCAGGTTCCCAGGATTTCCCCGCACCGCGAGGCCATCGCCGCCAACGTGGCGAACCTCCTCGGGCTGCCCCGGGCGCGGGTGAACGTCAAGGCCACCACCGAGGAGGGCCTGGGCTTCACCGGCGAGAAGCTGGGCATCAAGGCCGTGGCCCTGGTCTCGGGCCTGAGGAGCCTGTGACGTGACGCGTCGGACCCGGACGATCCTCGCCGTCTCGACGTTGCTCCTGGCCGCCTGCGCGGGCTGGTTCGGCCTGCGGGCCTACGTGGAGCGCGAGGTGCGCGCGGGCTTGGACGGGCTGCGGCCCGGCCTGGACGTGACCTTTTCCGGCCTGAGCCTCGACCTGTTCCCACGCGCGCTGGTGCTCACCGGGGTGACGGCCCGGACCCCGGAGGGCCCGGTGCTGCGCGCCGAACGGGCCCGCATCGAGGAATTCGACCTGGAGCACGCCACGCCCCACTTCGCGCGCGCGGCCTTCAGCGGCCTGACCGTGGAGGACCCGGCCTGGGGCTGGACGGCCCCGCCCTGCCGGGCCGACGTGGACTACCGCTACGACCCCGCGACCCGCGAGCTGACCGTGAACCGCCTGTCCCTGGACCAGCCGGAGACCTTCGAGGCCGACCTGTCGGGCCGCTTCGGCAACCTGGACCTGGAGCGCGTCCAGGACGGGCAGTATTTCGCCTCCAGCCTTGCCGGGCTGGAGCTGCGCTATCGGGACCGCTCCCTCCTGGGCCGCGTCCTGCAACGGGTCGCCGCCCAGTTCCAGACCAGCGAGGTCGTCCTGCGGACCCGCGCGGCGCTCTGGCTGGCGGCCCGCGAGGCCCAGGCCCGCGCGCGCGGCGAAGCCGCCTCGGCCTCGGCCCTGGAGGCCCTGGGCCGCTTCGCCCGGGCCCCCGGAGAACTGACCGTGTCCCTGGCCCCGGCCGAGCCGGTGCCCTTCCTGTACCTCATCGCGGACGGCAACCTGCCCCGGATGCTGGCCCTGCTCAACGCCAGGATCGAGGCCCGCTGACGCGAAATCGCCCATCGGAGAACGTGATGCGACTCTACAACACCCAGGCCCGCGCCAAACAGGAATTCACCCCCCGCGAGGAGGGGAAGGTCTCCATGTACGTCTGCGGCATCACCGCCTACGACCTCTGCCACGTGGGCCACGCCCGCTCGGCCGTGGTCTTCGACGTGCTCGTGCGCTTCCTGCGCGGCAAGGGCCTCAATGTCACCTTCGTGCGCAACTTCACCGACGTGGACGACAAGATCATCAAGCGCGCCGGCGAGATGGGGCTCGCTTCCCAGGATGTGGCCGAGCGGTACATCCGGGAGTTCCACGTGGACATGGACCGCCTGGGCGTGCTGCGGGCGGACGTGGAGCCCAAGTGCACCGAGCACATCCCCGAGATGCTCGACCTGACCCAGGAGCTCATCCGGCGCGGCCAGGCCTACACCACGCTCTCCGGCGACGTGTACTTCCGGGTGCGGTCCTTCCCGGGCTACGGCAAGCTTTCGGGCCGGAACATCGACGACCTCCGCTCCGGCGCGCGCATCCAGCCCGGCGAGGAGAAGGAGGACCCCCTGGACTTCGCCCTCTGGAAGGCCGCCAAGCCCGGCGAGCCGTCCTGGGAGAGCCCCTGGGGTCCAGGCCGTCCCGGCTGGCACCTGGAGTGCTCGGCCATGAGCGAGAAGTACCTGCCCATGCCCCTGGACATCCACGGCGGCGGCCAGGACCTGATCTTCCCCCACCACGAGAACGAGATCGCCCAGTCCGAGGCGGCCAGCGGCAAGGAGCTGGCCCGCTTCTGGGTCCACAACGGCTTCGTGCAGATCAACTCCGAGAAGATGTCCAAGTCCCTGGGCAACTTCTTCACCATCCGCGACATCCTGGACAAGTTCCTGCCCGAGACCCTGCGCTACTTCCTGCTCTCCTCGCATTACCGCAGCCCCCTGGACTTCTCCTTCGAGGGCCTGGAGGAGGCCGAGAAGGCCCTGCGCCGGGTGTACACGGCCCGGCGGCAGATGGCCGAGGAGCTGGGCAAGGCCAAGTGGAGCGCCTCGCCCGTTCCGCCGGAGCTGGCCAAGGAGCTGGCCGAGCTGGAGGCGGGCTTCGGCGAGGCCCTGGAGGACGACCTGAACACGGCCGCCGCCCTGGGACACCTCTTCGGCGTGATCCGCCTGGCCGGGCGGCTGTCCGAGGACAAGGCCCTGCGCAAGTCCGAGGGCGCGCGGGAACTCTGGACCAGGATCGTCACGGACCTGGAGGCGTGGAGCGCCGTGCTCGGCGTGTTCGGGGCCGATCCCGTGGAGTTCCTGGCCGCCCTGCGCGACTGCCGCGCCGCCCGCAAGGGCATCGACGCGGCCGTGGTCGCGACCCGGCTGGAGGAGCGGAAACAGGCCCGGGCGGACAAGGATTTCGCCGCCTCGGACCGGATCCGCGACGAACTGGCGGTCATGGGCGTGGAGGTCAAGGACACGCCCCAGGGACAGGCCTGGGACGTGGCCTAGGCTCGATCCGCGCGGGGGCTGGACGCCCCGGGGAGGGATCATGATCCGTGCGCGAACCCCCGAGGAACTGGCCCGGCGCATCCGCCTGGCCCGAGGGCTGGAGCCCGCGGACCTGGTCCTGCGCAACGCCCGGGTGGTCAACGTCCTGTCCGGCGAGATCCACCCCGCCGACATCGCCGTGGCCGACGGCCTGATGATCGGCTTCCAGGCCCGCGAGGCGCGCGCCGAGCTCGACCTGGGCGGGCGGCACGTGGCCCCGGGCCTCATCGACGCCCACCTGCACATCGAATCCACCCTGCTCTGCCCCCGGGAGTTCGCCCGGGCCGTGGCCCCGCGCGGCACCTCCGCCGTGGTCTGCGACCCGCACGAGATCGCCAACGTGCTCGGGGCCGAGGGCATCGAATACATGCTGGCGGCCACCGCCGACTCGCCCGTGGGCTTCTTCTTCATGATGCCGTCCTGCGTCCCGGCCACCCACCTGGAGACGTCCGGCGCGGAACTCACGGCCGGGGACGTGCGCCGCTTCCTGGAGGCCCATCCGGGCCGCGTGCTCGGGCTGGCGGAGATGATGAACTTTCCGGGTCTGCTGGCCGGGGACCCGGAGGTCCTGGCCAAGCTTCTGGCCGCCGGGGACCGGCCCATCGACGGCCACGCCCCGCTGCTTTCGGGCCGCGACCTGGCGGCCTACGCGCTGTCCGGCCCGGGCAGCGACCATGAATGCACCACCGCAGCCGAGGCCCTGGAGAAGCTGCGCCTGGGCCTGCGGCTCATGATCCGCGAGGGCACCAGCGAGAACAACCTGGACGACCTCCTGCCCGCGCTCAACGAGTGCAACGCGGCCAACGTCATGCTGGCCAGCGACGACCTCCTGGCCCCGGACATCCTGGCCCGGGGGCACATGGACCACAAGCTGCGCCACGCCATCGCCGCCGGGGTGCCGCCGGTGCGCGCGACGCAGATGGCCTCCATCAACACGGCGCGGCATTTCGGGCTGACGGGCCGGGGGGCCGTGGCTCCGGGCTTCCGCGCCGACCTCGTGGTCCTGGATGATCTGGAGGGTTTCCGCGTGGCCGAGGTCTTCCTGGGCGGGCGCCGCGTGCGCGATCTGGACTTCCCGCGCGGCGCGGGCGCGGCGCTTGCGTCCAGCATGCACCTGCCGGAGATCGGCCCGGAACTCTTTGTTCTGCCCGCCGGGCACGGCCGGGTGCGGGCCATCGGCGTGATCCCCGGCCAGCTCCTTACCGAGGCCCGCGTGCTCGAACCGACCCTGGAGCGGGGCCGCCCCGCGGCCGACTCGGACCGCGACCTGGCCAAGCTGGCGGTCATCGAGCGCCACCGGGGCACGGGCAACGTGGGCCTGGGGTTGGTCCAAGGCCTGGGCCTGCGGGCCGGGGCGCTGGCCTCCAGCGTGGGCCACGACTCGCACAACCTCATCGTGGCCGGAATGGACGACGCGGACATGGCCCTGGCGGCCCGCGAGGCCGCGCGGCTGGGCGGCGGCTTCGTGGCCGCGCTCAACGGCCGGGTGCGGGCCGCCCTGCCCCTGCCCCTGGCCGGGCTCATGGCCGACGGCTCCCTGGAGGAGACCTCCGGGCGCTTCGCGCGGCTTCTGGACAGCCTGTCCCCGGCCCTGGGAGAATTCCGTGGCAATCCCTTCGGCCTGCTCTCCTTCCTGGCCCTGCCCGTGATCCCGGCCCTGAAGCTCACGGACCGGGGCCTGGTGGACGTCAACGCCTTCGGCTTCACGCCCCTGTGGACGGGCAAGGAATAATGGAATCCACGGGAAACGGCTGCTAGATTGGTTGAAGCGCGAAACCCGGAGCAGAGGTTGTTCATGCGTTGGGGACTGCGCAAGTCCACCCTGGCCGTCATCGGCCTGCTTTTCGCCCTGGTCACGGCGGGCCTGCTCCTTTTGTCCAACGGCATCCTGCAAAGCCGCTTCCTGGCCCTGGAGGAGGACACCGCCCGGGACAATCTGCGGCGGGGCGTGAACTCCCTGGCCCTGACCCTCGAGGACCTGGGCTCCCTGGCCAAGGACTGGGCCTGGTGGGACGACACCTCCCGCTTCGCCCGCACCGGCGCCGAGGAATACGTCGAGTCCAACCTGACCCCCACGACCTTCGCGACCCAGAAGCTCAACCTGTTCCTGGTCTACAACGCGGCCGGCGGCCTCGTCTGGGGCCGCTATGCCGACGAGGACGGCAACCTCTCCTTCGCGCCGGCCGAGGCCCTGGCCTTCATGGCCCAGCGCGTGCTGCCCGGGGGGAGCCGTTTCGCGGCCGACGGCTTCGCCGGATACATGGTGCTGCCGGAGCGGGTCTTCCAGGTCTCCTGCCAGCGCATCCTGGACAGCAACCGCCAGGGGCCTCCGGCGGGCTGGCTGATCGCGGGCCGGGAAATCTCCCGGGCCTTCGTCACCCGGCTGTCCGAAACCCTGCAGCTGCCCCTGGCCCTGGGTCGGGAATCGGCCCCGACCCTGGTCCCGTCCGAGGACAGCATCCTGGCCTCGACGTCGATCACGGATCTGGACGGCAATCCGTCCCTGACCGTCTCCGTGCGCACGCGTCGCGACATGCGCCAGGCGGGTGCGGAGGCCACGCGGAGCATCCTCCTTTCGATCCTGTTCACCGGCCTGGTTCTGGCGGGCCTGACCATGTTCTTCCTCGAACGCCGGGTGCTGGCCCGCGTGTCCCGCCTGGAACGCCAGGTAGCCGCGGCGGGCGGCGGAGGCCAGGCCCCGGTGTCCCTGGACGGCGACGACGAGCTGTCCAGTCTGGCCCGGAGCATCGAGGGCATGTTCCGGGAGCGCCGGGAAAACGAGAAGTTTCTCTCCCTGCTTCTGGACTCCCTGCGCGTGGGCGTGATCCTGGTGGAGGCCGACACCCGCCGCGTGGCCGAGATCAACGCCCTGGCCTGCGGGTTGGCGGGCCGTCCGCGCGGGGAGATCGTGGGCCGCCCCTGCCACGGCCTGCTCTGTCCCAACGGGGCCGGAGCCTGTCCGATCCTGGACCGGGGCAAGGACGGAGGCGACGCCTTCAAGTGCCGGCTTCAGCTCCCCGACGGCGGGCGCATGGAGATCCTCAAGTCCGTGGCCCGGCTGTCCCTCAAGGGTCGGGACTACCTCCTGGAAACCTTCGTGGACATCAGCGAGCTGGAGAAGGCCCGGCACGCCCTGGCGGACTCCGAGGAACGCTATCGCGCCCTGTTCATGAACACCGGCACGGCGGGCATGCTCATCGAGGCGGACACCCGCATCCGGCTGGCCAATGCGGAGTTCGCCAATCTGGCGGGCTTCGCCTCGGCCGACGAGGCCGTGGGCCGCAAGTGGACCGAGTTCTTCCATCCCGACGACGTGCCGCGCATGCTGGAGTATCACGCCATGCGCCGCAAGGGTCCCGGACTGGCCCCGCGCAACTATGAGGCCCGGGTGGTGAACCGCCGGGGCGAGGTCCGCGAAGTGTTCATGACCGTGGCCGTGATTCCGGGATCGGACATGAGCGTGGCCTCCATCACGGACATCACGGACCGCAAGCGGGCCGAGCGCGAACTGGAGCGCCAGGCCTTCCACGACGAGCTCACCGGCCTGCCCAATCGCCAGCTGTTCCATGACCGCCTGCGGCGGGCCATGCTGGCCTCCGGGCGTTCGGGCACGCAGGTGGGGCTCCTGCTCCTGGACCTGGACGACTTCAAGCACGTCAACGACACGCTGGGGCATTCCGCCGGGGACAAGGTCCTGCGCATGGCGGCCGAGCGGTTCGCCGGGGTGCTGCGCCGGGAGGACACCCTGGCGCGGCTGGGCGGGGACGAGTTCGCCGTGGTGGTCGAGAACCTGGAGGAGGGCATCGATCCGCTCACGCGCATCGCCGGGAGTCTGCTGGAGGTCATGGATCGTCCGTTTCAGTTGGACGACCACGAGTTCTCCCTGGGCGTGAGCGTGGGCATCGCGGTCCATCCCCTGGACGCGGACACGGCGGAGCGGCTCGTGCAGAACGCCGACCTGGCCATGTACCGGGCCAAGGAGTCGGGCAAGAACACCTTCAGCCTGTACAAGCGGAGCCTCAACGAGCAGGCCGCGCGGCGGCTGACCCTGGAGACGGACCTGCGCCGGGCCCTGGCCGAGGAGCGCCTGACCGTCTTCTTCCAGCCCAAGGTGGACATGGACGGCGGTTCCGTGGTGGGCATGGAGGCCCTGGTGCGCTGGCGGGAGCCCGACGGCTCGCTGCGGCCTCCGGCGGCGTTCATCGACTTCGCGGAGAGCAGCGGGCTCATCGTGCCCATCGACCTGTTCGTGCTGGAGGCCGCCTGCCGCCAGGCCGTGCGTTGGGCCGAGATGGGTTTCGGCGAGCTGACCCTGGCTGTGAACCTTTCGGCCCAGCACTTCCGGCGCGACGACCTGCCCCTGCGGGTTGCCGAGGTCCTTGAGCGCACGGGCCTGCCGTCGCGCCGCCTGGAGCTGGAGATCACCGAGACGGCCGTGCTCAAGAATTTCGGCGCGGCCCGGGCCGTGATGGAGCATCTCCACGGCCGGGGCGTGTCCTTCGCCCTGGATGACTTCGGCACCGGCTATTCGTCCCTGAGCTATCTCATGTCCCTGCCGCTGCAGGCCATCAAGGTGGACAAGAGCTTCGTGGACCGCGTCGGCGAGGACAGCGGCCGGGGCGGGGCGCTGGTGCGCACCATCCTGTCCATGGCCGAGGGTCTCGGCCTGTCCACCGTGGCCGAGGGCGTGGAGACGCGGGAGCAGGCGGACTTCCTGCTCGGCGCGGGCTGCCGCCTGGCCCAGGGCTACCACTACGCCCCGCCGCTCCCGGCGGAGGAATTCGAAAAGCTCCTGCGCGGCGGGCCGCTCGGCGGCAAGCGCCCCTAGAACTTGTCCCGGGCCTTGAGAAAGGCCGACTTCAGCTCCCCGTAGGCCCGCTCCAGGCCCTGGCGCAGTTCGTCCCAGGCGGGCTTGCCCGCGCGGCCGTAATCCTTGAGCCGGGCCGAGGCCTCGTCCGTGAGCTTGGTCAGGCGCTCGGCGGCCTCCTTGGCGTAGCGTTCGGCCTTGGCCTGGACCTTGTGGCGCTTGAGAAAGGCCCGGGCCTCGCGTACCTGGGATTCCAGGAGCAGGGAATAGGTCTTCAGGCCCAGCCATTCCTGACCCTGGCGCTGGGCCTCGCGCATCTGGGCCCCGGCCCGGAAGACCACGGCGCGGCGCGCCGGGATGGTCACGGACTCGCCGGTGCGGGGATTGCGGCCGGCCCTGGCCTTGCGTTCGACCACGCGGAACGAGCCGAAGGGCCGCAGCTCCACGTCCTGGGCCGCGCCCAATGCCTCGACCAGGCTCTCCACCACGGCGTCATAGGCCGTCTCGGCCGCCGCCTTGTTCGGAAAAACGCCGCTTTCCAGCATGCCGTCCACGATCATCCGTTTGCTCATGGGGCCTCCCTGGGGCTTGAGGTGTTGTCCGGCATTGTGCGCCGAAACCGGCGCGGTTTGCAAGCTCGGCCGGAACAGGGTACATCCGGGGCTGTTGGAAAACCCCCGGGAGCCGCGCATGTCCAAGTTTTTTTCGATCCTGCGCATGGTCAAGATCGAACATTCGATCTTCGCCCTGCCGTTCGCCTATTCGGGCCTGTTCCTGGCGGCCGGAGGCCTGCCGGGCTGGTGGCCGCTCGTCGTGCTCACCGCGGCCATGATCGCGGTGCGCTCCTTCGCCATGGCCGCCAACCGCTACCTGGATCTGGACATCGACCGCGAGAATCCGCGCACCCAGGACCGGCCCCTGGTCACCGGCGAGCTGACCAAGGGCTTCACCCTGGCCTTCATCGGCGGCTGCGCCCTGGTCTTCGTGGGGACCACGGCGCTCATGAACCCGCTTTGCCTCAAGCTCGCGATTCCGGCCCTGCTCTGGTCCGGGTTCTATTCCCTGACCAAGCGCTTCACCTGGCTCTGCCACTACGTGCTCGGCTCGGTGCTCGGGCTCGCGCCCATCGCGGGCTGGATCAGCCTCAAGCCCGAGTTCGCCTGGACCTGGCTCCTCCTGGCCCTGGCCGTGACCCTCTGGGTGGCCGGGTTCGACATCCTCTACGCCTGCCAGGACGTGGAGTTCGACCGCTCCAAGGGGCTCAAGTCCATGCCCGCCTGCCTGGGCCTGGAGCGGGCCCTGCGCCTGGCCCGCGACGGCCACATGGCCGCGGCCGGGCTGTTCCTCCTGGCCGGAATGACGGCCAACCTGCGCTGGTCCTATTTCGTCGTGGCCCTGCTCATCGGGGGCATCCTCTGGTTCGAGCACCGGCTCATCAAGCCGGACGACCTCTCGCGGGTCAACTTGGCCTTCTTCACCCTCAACGGCTTCGTGGCCATCCTGCTCTTCGCCGGTGTGCTCCTGGGGCTGTAGGAGTCGCGCATGAACACCGAGTCCGCGGCCGATCTTTCCCGGCTTCTCGCCCAATTCTGGGCCTGGCTCCAGGCGAACCTCCTGTCCTGGGCCGGGGTGGTCCAGCTGGCGGCCCTGCTGGCCGCGCTGTGCGTGTCCTGGGTGCTCTGGGGCCTGGCGCGCGGCAGGGTGCGGGCCTGGCTCTCGCGCCCCATTCCCGCCGGGCTGGCGGTCCTGGCCAACAACGCCGGGCGCTCGGTCTGGCCGCTGTTCTTCGTGGTCTGCTGCGGCGCTGTCGGCGCGGCCCTGGACGGCCTGCACCGGCCGCACCAGCTCACCGACATGGCCGTGTCCCTGACCCTGGCCTGGGTCATCATCCGCCTGTTCACCTCGCTCATCGAAAGCCGCTTTTGGGCCCGCATGGTGGCCGCCATCGTCTGGTCCCTGGCCGTGCTGGACGCCATCGGGCTGCTCAAGCCCGCCACGGCCTTCCTGGACTCCCTGGCCGTGACCCTGGGCGAGGCGCGGATTTCGCTCTGGGGCGTGCTCAAGGCCGTGGTGGTGCTCGTGGTGGCCCTGGAGGCCGCGGTGCTCGTGGTGCGTTTCGTGGAGAGCCGGGCGTCCCGTTCCTCAGAGATGTCGCCGTCGCTGCGGGTGCTGGTGGTCAAGGGCGCGCGCATCGGGCTCTACGCCCTGGCCGGGCTCATCGCCCTGTCGAGCATGGGCGTGAACCTCACCAGCTTGGCGGTTGTCGGCGGCGCGCTCGGCGTGGGCATCGGCTTCGGGCTTCAGAAAATCTTCTCCAACCTCGTGTCCGGCGTGATCCTGCTCCTGGACAAGTCCATCAAGCCCGGGGACATCATCGAGATCGGCGGCAACGTGGGCGAGATTCAGACCCTGAGCACGCGCTACGCCCTGCTGCGCACCCTGGGCGGCAAGGAAATCCTCGTGCCCAACGAGGACCTCATCAGCGGCCAGGTCATCAACTGGACGCGCACGGACCGCAAGTTGTGGGTTTCGGTGCCCGTGGGCGTGGCCTACGACGCGGACGTGCCGCTGGCCATGCGGCTCATGGTCGAGGCGGCCCGGTCAGTGGACCGCATCCTCAAGGACCCGGAGCCCTCGGCGCACCTCACGGACTTCGGGGACAACAGCGTGAACCTGGCCGTGGGGTTCTGGATCAAGGACCCGGAGAACGGGCTCATGGGACTCAAGACGGACGTGAACCTGGCCATCTGGGAACGCTTCCTGGCCAACAAGATCGAGATTCCCTTCCCCCAGCGCGACATCCACGTGAAGTCCCTGCCCGAAGGGTGGGGGAAGTAAGAATAATGTGAACAGGAGGGGTTCAGATGACAATGCGAAAGTTGTCTATTCTTCTTTCTGTCTGGGTTTTCTTGCTATCAGCTTGTTCGCGGACATCATACTGGGTTAAGCCGGGAGGGAGTCAGCCTGAGTTTTATGCGACCCAGGCGCAGTGCCACAACCAAGCTTATTTTCTCCCGCAAACTCCAAAGATAGTATCAAACCCTAGCTATTTAGTTACAACAACAACGCTGAATGGGACCGCATATTCAACAGTCCAGCCATATAAAAGTCCATACCAAAGTATGGCAGACGCATTGAGTAGTGCTTCTGCTGATTTCGCTGATATCGCACGGCGAGAAAATTTTATTTAAAACTGTATGATTTCTAATGGTTGGACAAAAGTTGAGGAGTCTGCGCTATCTGTAACCGTTAAGGCCTATGCGGTGCGGAAGCCTGATAATGTGAATTATTCAGGGTCTGTAACTGGTCATATTGATAGAATTGGAACCATACGAGTGGTTGGTGATCATAATGAAATATGCGTCGGAACATTTCGCTATACATCTGTTCGCGGAGGAGACGGAATAATTCGTTGCGATGATGGAAAGAGCGCGAATATCAGTTTTGTTTCGGTATCCAATACGAGTGGATATGGAGTTGGGACAAGCGATCAAGGCGATAGAGTGCTTTTTGTTTATGGAATGGACCGAGAAGAAGGGCGACAATATTTAACCGCAAACTGATATGCGGGGGATGAGTGGTTTGAATTGGTAACTGTGAGTTTTTTAGAATCCATACCTCACGAACTCTTTCTCCCGCTTGTTCACGAACTGGATATACCTGAATTCGCCCTTCAGTTGTGACTCTTCCAGAATTTTATAGCCCAGGTCGCGGCATTCGTCGCAGGCGTGGAACGGGATTTCCAGGCCCAGGCAGAGCGGGTTGTTGGTCGAGCGCGACTCGATCTTCAACAGGCCCCGGCAGTTGCCGCAGAGGCGCAGCATCTCGGTCTGGGCCTCGGTGATCTCGTCCGTGTCGTAATAGATGTTTTTGCGCCGCACGAACCACTTGTCCGCGAACACGCCGTCCTTGGGCTCCTTGGGCGGGTTGAAGTAGAGTCCGCCCGCGATCTCGCAGACCTCCGCGATGTAGTCCGTGACCTTGCGCGGCTGGCGCAGGCGCTCCGGGTCGAAGCCCGGCTCGCGCACCCCGCTGGAGTCCAGCCCGGCCATGGCCAGGCAGATGCCCAGGTTCACGTAGGGCAGCGCGCCCTGGATGGCGTAGCCGCCCTCCAGCACCGCGAGGTGCGGGGCGAGCCTGCGGTTCAGTTCGGCGTAGCCCTGGGCCGTGATGTTCATGTTCGTGATCGGGTCCGAGAAATGGTTGTCCTGCCCGGCGGAATTGACGATGATCTCGGGCTGGAAGTCCGCCAGGATGGGCAGCACGACCCGGTCCAGGGCCATGAGCAGGCCCTCGTCCGAGGCGCCCGGGGGCAGGGGGATGTTGATGGTCCGGCCCAGGGCCGTGGGGCCGCCGCACTCCTTGGGAAAGCCCGTACCGGGGTAAAGCGTCCGGCCGTCCTGGTGCAGGGAGATGAAGAGTACGTCCGGGTCGTGCCAGTAGATGTCCTGGGTGCCGTCGCCGTGGTGGCAGTCCGTGTCCACCACCGCGATGCGCCGCACGCCGTAATGCTCCCGCAGCCATTCGATCATCACGGCTTCGATGTTGATGTTGCAGAAGCCGCGCGAGCCGTGGACCACCTTCATGGCGTGGTGGCCCGGGGGCCGCACCAGGGCGAAGGCCCGGTCGTGGACCTTGTCCATGACGAGCTTCGCGGCCGTGATCGCGCCTCCGGCGGAGATGAGGTGCGAACGCGTGGTCACGGCGTCCACCTCCGGGAAGCAGAAGTGGGCCCGCTCCACGTCCTCCACCGAGGCCACGCCGGGCTTGTATTCCCGGATGCCCTCGATGTCGAAGAGCCCTTCCTCCTTGAGCTGGTCCTGGGTGTAGAGCAGGCGCTCCTCGCGCTCCGGGTGGGTGGGCGAGATGCTCCAGTCGAAGGCCGGGAAGAAGATGATCCCCAGGGAGTTGACGGCTTTCAGCATCTCAGGCCCTCCCGGTCAGGCGGAAAGCCACGCCCGGCTTGACCTGGCACTTGACGCGGATGTTGCGGCCCACGGTGGCGAGCCCGTCCACCATGTTGAAGGAGTCGGCCCGGGTGATCTGGGCCTCGGCCGAGTCCAGGACCACGCCCAGGGAGCCCAGGTGGCCCAGGAGGTGGCGCACGGCGTCGCGTTTGGCCTCTTCCAGGGTGTAGGTGCGCGGGATGTTTTCGCGGTGCTGGAGCGAGGGGATGAAGAGCACGTTCTTCTCCGTGTCCGCGAACAGCTCCAGGTCCCAGGTGCTGCGGGTGAGGGCCGCGCCCACGGCGTTGGCCACGGCGTAGTCCGGCGGGACCTCGGTGGAGAGCTGGAACTTGCGGAACAGGGGCATCTTCATGACCTCGGCCGGGCCGCCCATGACGTAGACCTTCTTGGGCACGATGCGGCGGCCCTCCAGCAGTTCGTGGATGGTGTACACGGGCCGGTCGTTGATCTCGGCGGTCATCTCGCGCACGGCGGCGTGGATGGACCCGGCCGCCGCGTCCACGGCCTCCTTGGCCAATGCTTCCGGCTCCCGGCCGTGGGTCCGGGCCAGGACGGCCAGGGCCGAGCGCGAGGCCTCGGCGTCGCCCAGGGCGCAGAGCCCGGCGGCGTTCAGGGCGTCCACCAGGGTCGGAACGCTCCCGCCCTCGGCCACCGCCGGCCCCAGGCGGTTCGGCCCCACGCGCACGACCCCGTTCAGCACGGTCAGGGCCGAGTCGCCTCCGATGCCGATGGAGTGGACCTTGAGGGCCCGCACCAGGGTGGGGTGGGAGC
The DNA here is from genome assembly GCF_023660105.1 of Desulfovibrio aminophilus. Taxonomy (NCBI): domain Bacteria; kingdom Pseudomonadati; phylum Thermodesulfobacteriota; class Desulfovibrionia; order Desulfovibrionales; family Desulfovibrionaceae; genus Desulfovibrio; species Desulfovibrio aminophilus. The sequence continues at coordinate 33,076 of NZ_JAMHGA010000017.1, forward strand.
CGATGTGGATGCCGTCCTGCTCCACCAGGGGCGCGCCGCCCGCGAAGACGGCGATGTCCGTGGTGGTGCCGCCGATATCCAGGATCACGGAGTCGTGGGTGATGTCGCAGAGCGCGATGATGCCCATGACGCTGGCCGCCGGTCCGGAGAAGATGGACTGCACGGGCATCCTGCGGGAGAGGGCCAGGGGGAAGGTGCCGCCGTCGGCCTTGAGCACGTTGACCTTCACGTGCCCGAGGTTCAGGTCGGCCAGGGTCTTCTCCACCGCGTCGGCGAAGCGGTTGTAGAGCCGCCAGACCGCGCCGTTGAAGAAGGCCGTGGCCGTGCGGCGGGGAAAGTTCAGGCGGCCGCCCAGCTCGTGGCCCAGGGTCAGGAAGTCCGCCCGGGCGCAAGCCCCTTCGCCCCGGCACAGGGCCAGGCGCACGGCGTTCTCGTGGCGCGGGTTGCGGGTGGAGAACTTGCCCGCCACGGCGAAGACCCGGATGTCGGCCTTGAGGCAGGAGTCCACGGCCGCCGCCACCTCGGCCTGGTCCAGGCGCTTCACTTCCGTGCCCCGGTGGTCGATGGAGCCCGAGAGCACGTGGAAGTGGCGGCAGAGCATGGCGTTGTAAGGGTCGATGCCCGGGCCGGGGATGAGCAGCACGCCCACCTCCTCGGTGCGGCCCTCGACGATGGCGTTGGTGGACAGGGTGGTGGAGAGGTTCAGGCGGCGGACCTGGGCGCGGTCCACCCGGGAGAGGATGTTCTCCAGGGCCCCGCGCACCGAGACGAGCAGGTCGGCGTGATCCGTGCGCACCTTGCAGGAGGCGGCCACGCCGTTGCGGTCCACGGCAACGGCGTCGGTGTGCGTGCCGCCCACGTCGATTCCAAGCAGCATGAGGGCTCCGAGGTTGGCGTCAGCGTAGCACCCCGGGTCATAGCGCGTAAAGCGCGGGGAGAGGGCGGCGAACCGGCCGAACGGTCGCCGTGGGTCGGGGAGTGGTCAGTCGCCGTTTTTGAGACAGTCCTCGCAGACGCCGTCGAAGCGCACCTCGGCGCGCTCGATGCGGAACGGAACGCCCCGGGACAGGGCCTCCAGGTCCAGGATCGAGGGCGGCAGACATTCGGTGCGGCCGCAGCGGTTGCAGTGGAAGTGGCCGTGGCCCTTGGTCTCCGGTGAAGCCTCCAGACAGTAGCGCAGGGCCCGTTCGCCCGCGCTGTGCCGCCGGACCAGGCCGTGCTCCACGAAGAGGTCCAGGATGCGGTAGAGGGTCACGCGGTTCATGCCCCCGTCCACCAGGGCCAGCAGCTCCTGGGGCGTGAGGGGCCGGCCCGCCTCGGCCAGCGCGCGCAGCGCCTGGACCCGGTGGGCCGTGGCCGCCAGCCCGGCCCGGTTGAGACGCGCCCTCACATTCATGACGCCCCCCCTTTCGCGCGGTCTCCGCCGCGCCCCCCTTACTTCTTCATGCTCGTTCGGAAGGCCTTGGCCACCTCGCGCAGGTTCTCGGCCCAGTTCCCGGCCAGCGGGTCGGCCACGGCCACGGTCCCGCCGATGGCCCGGGCGATGGTCTCGGCCGTGCGTTGGGAGAACTGCGGCTGGACGAAGACCACCGTGATGCCGTCCTTCCTGGCCTCCTCAACCATGTGCGCCAGCTCCTTGGGCCCGGGCTCCTTGCCCTCGATCTCCACGGCCTCCTGGGTCAGGCCGTAGGTCTGGGCGAAGTAGCCCCAGGAGGGATGGAAGACGAGGAAGGTCCGGCGGTTCTTGGGCACGCCCTTGAGCGCGGCGCGGATCTCGGCGTCGAGCTGGTCCAGCTCGCGCAGGAAGTCGGCCTCGTTGTGGCGGTAGGTCACGGCGTTGGCCGGATCGGCCCCGGACAGGGACTCCAGGATGTGCTCGGCGATGAACTTGACCAGGGGCGGCGCGGTCCAGACGTGCGGGTCGTCGGCTTCCGCGTGGCCGCCGTGGTGTTCTTCATGGGCCGCGCCCTCGCCGCCGTGGTGGTGATGCTCGGCCATGGGCAGCTTGCGGATGCCGAAGTCCGCGCGGACCACCTTGAGCCTGGGGTTGGCGGCCTGGAAGCGGGGCACCCAGGCCTCCTCGAACTCCAGGCCCAGGGCGAAGTAGAGCGCGGCCGAGGAGATGGCGCGCATCTGCGAGGGCTTGGGTTCGTAGGTGTGCGGGTCCGAGCCCGCCGGAACCATGACCGTGGTCTCCACCAGATCGCCGCCGATCCTGTCCACGAAGTATTTCATGGGTTCGATGCCCACGGCCACGGGCAGCTTGTCGGCCCAGGCCGGGCAGGCCCAGAGCAGGGCGAGGACGAGGACGGGGAGCAGGCGTTTCATTGCGGGACCTCCGGTTTTGCGCTAGGGATGCGTGTCTGCAACAAAGTTGCATGGACGTCATGCAACAGAGTTGCACTCCTTGTCAAGAACCGGCCGGAGAGCGGGACGGAATATGGATTTCAGCGGAATGCAGGCCTTCGCGGCGGTGGTCACGGCCATCGTGCTGGAGGCCGCGCCCTTTCTCCTGCTCGGCTCCCTGGCCGCCGGGGCCGTGGAGGCCTGGATGCCGGAGGGGGCCCTGGAGCGCCTGCTGCCCAAGAGCCGCCCGGGCCGCGTCCTGGTCGGGCTGCTGGCCGGGTTCCTGCTTCCGTCCTGCGAGTGCGGCATCGTGCCCCTGGCCCGGCGGCTGCTGCGCAAGGGCGTGCCCGTGGCCGCCGCGCTGCCCTACATGCTGGCCGCGCCGGTGGTCAATCCGATCTCCATGCTGGCCACCTGGGTGGCCTTCCGGGGCGACTGGGGCATGGTCCTCGGCCGGGTGGCCCTGGTGGCCGTCCCGGCGGCGGCCCTGGGTCTGGCCCTGGGCGACCGCAAGGCGCGGGACGTCCTGGCCCCGGGCCTGGACATGGCCCACGACGCGGGCTGCCCGTGCTGCTCCCTCGGCGGGGCGCACGGCGGATCGAAGATTCTCTCCGCGCTGCGCCACGCGGCCGAGGAGTTCCTGGACATGAGCCGGTTCCTCGTGCTGGGCGCGGTGGCCTCGGCCATCTTCAAGGTCTTCCTGCCCCAGGGCGTGCTGGAGGCCGTGGCCGGAAACCCGCTGGGCGCGGTGGCCGCGCTCATGCTCCTGGCCGTGCTGCTGTCCATCTGCTCCCAGGCCGACGCCTTCGTGGCCGCCAGCCTGACCATGTTCCCGCGCGGGGCCCAGCTGGCCTTCCTGGCCCTGGGGCCGGTGCTCGACCTGAAGCTCATCCCGGCCTACCTGGCCGTGTTCCGGCGGCCGGTGGTCCGGGCCCTGGCGATCATGCCCACGGTGATCATCTTCGTCCTCTGCGCCCTGATCGCGGCGCTCTGGGGCTAGTCGTGCGCGGCCGCGTCATGCCCCTGCTGGACGGCCTGGCCCTGCTCCTCCTGGGCGGGCTCCTGGCCGGGCTGGCCCTCTCGGACCGCTACTGGTACTTTCTCAACCCCCGCTTCATCCCCGTGAGCCTCGTCACCGGGGCGATTTTGATCCTGCTGGCCCCCCTGGCGGCCACGCGGGCTCCCGGGCCCCGCCCCGGCGGCGTGCCGCGGCTGCTCTCCCTCGGGCTCTGCCTGGGGCTGGCGGCCCTGGCCGTGTCCAGCGTGGGCTCCGAGCCGTCCGCCGCTCCCACGCCGTCCCAGGCCCCGCGCCGGAGCTCCCTGGAGCCCGGGCCGGAGCCGGTGGAGCCCTCACGGGTCACGTTCGAGGGCCGGGAATACGTGCGGATGAATCTGGCCGAGCTGTTCCTGCTGGCCGACCAGCGGCCCAAGGACGCGCCCGCGCGCTTCGTGGTCCGGGGCGAGGTCCGCCGGAGTCCGGCGCTGGACGGCCAGGGCCAGGCCCTGGTGAGCCGGGTGGCAGTGGTCTGCTGCCTGGCCGACGCCGTGGCCGCCGGGTTCCTGGCCGACGTGGGCGACCTTCCCCAGGGCCGCTGGGTGGAGGTCTACGGCCGTCTGGAACCTCTGGCGCGTGCGCCCCGCTCCGCGGACCTGCCCAGGAGCCCGGAGGCTGCCGTGACCGTCTGCAACGAGCATTATCGGATCGCGGTCGAGGGAGCCGTTCCCGTGTCCCCGCCGGAAATGCCCTACATCTTCGAGTTCCGCGAGAAAGAGCCCTACGCCTGGTAGCCCGGCCGCCCAGCCTGGCCCGCTCCTTGCTTCGTTTCCTCCCATCTGGGATGGATTGGTCATTTTTTAACAAAAATGATACGCCAGGATCGTGTTTCGCCGACTTCTTTTGCGGCTTTTACCTTGAAATAAAAGCAAAAAGTTGCTGTAGGCGGCGCGCGACACATATCGCCAGATTGGGGTAGAATTTTTCTTTTTTGTTAAAAGAAGAGAGGCGGCGGCCCCGCTTGGAGGAATCCCGATGAACGCAGCGGACACGGCATTCATTCTCATCTCCTCGGCCCTGGTCATGCTCATGACCCCGGGCCTGGCCCTGTTCTACGGCGGCCTCGTGCGGAGCAAGAACGTGCTCTCCACGGTCATGCACAGCTTCATCCTCATCGGCCTCGTCTCCGTGCTTTGGGCCGTGCTCGGCTATTCCCTGGCCTTCGGCAAGAACCTGGGCGGAATCTTCGGCGGCCTGGAGTTCGCCTTCCTGAACGGCGTGGGCATGGGCGTGGAGGGCAGCCCGGCCCCGACCATCCCGCACCTGGCCTTCATGATCTTCCAGTGCATGTTCGCGGTCATCACCCCGGCGCTCATCTCCGGGGCCTTCGCCGAGCGCATGAAGTTCGCCGGTTTCCTCGTCTTTTCCGCGCTCTGGCTGCTTCTGGTCTATTGCCCCATGGCCTACTGGGTCTGGGGCGGCGGCTGGATGCAGCAGATGGGCGCCCTGGACTTCGCGGGCGGCGCGGTGGTGCACATGAGTTCCGGCTCGGCCGCCCTGGTGGTGGCCATCCTGCTCGGCAAGCGCAAGGGCCACGGCCACACCCCGTTCATCCCCCACAACCTGCCCATGACCGTGCTCGGCGCGGGCATCCTCTGGTTCGGCTGGTTCGGCTTCAACGCCGGTTCGGCCCTGGCCGCCAACGAGGTGGCCGCCAATGCCTTCGTGACCACGCACATGGCCGCGGCCGCCGCCTCGGTGGCCTGGATCCTGGTGGAGTGGCTGCACAACGGCAAGCCCACCACCCTGGGCGCGGCCTCCGGCGCGGTGGCCGGGCTGGTGGCCATCACCCCGGGCGCGGGCTTCGTGACCCCCGGGGCCTCCCTGGTCATCGGCGCCCTGGGGGGCGCTGCCTGCTACGGCGGCATCTTCCTCAAGCACAAGTTCGGCTACGACGACGCCCTGGACGTGGTCGGCGTGCACGGCGTGGGCGGCACCCTGGGCGCGCTGCTCACCGGCGTGTTCGCCTCGGTGAACGCCCAGGGGCTGTTCGCTGGCAATCCGAAACAGCTTTGGATACAGTTGGTTTCCGTGCTGGCCACCTGGGTCTTCTGCGGCGCCATGAGCGCGGTCCTGTTCAAGGTCGTGGACGTCACCATCGGCATGCGTCCCAGCGAGGAGGACGAGGTCAGGGGCCTGGACATCTCCCAGCACAGCGAGACGGGCTACCAGCTCTAGCCGGGGATCAAGAGCGATCCGCGAGGAGAAGCGCATGAAGAAGATCGAGATCATCACCAGGACCTTCAAGCTGGACGAGGTCAAGAACGCCCTGGCCCAGCTCGGGGTCAAGGGCATGACCGTCACCGACGTCAAGGGCTTCGGCCGCCAGGGCGGCCACCGCGAGGTCTATCGCGGGGCCGAGTACCAGGTGGACTTCGTGGCCAAGGTCAAGATCGAGGTGGTGGTGGAGGCCGCGCGCGTGGCCGAGGTGGTGGAGGCCGCCCGCGCGGCCGCCGTCACCGGCCAGGTGGGCGACGGCAAGATTTTCGTCTCGCCCGTCGAGGAAGTGGTCCGCATCCGCACCGGCGAGACGGGCGAGGCGGCCATCTAGCGGCCGTTTCCATGGGCCGGGACGCCGAGGCTCCTTCCCCGGCGGCCGTCGCGCTCGGCGCGGAGCGCACCGCCCTGTTCGACGACGCCCGCGCCGGGAACCTGGACGGGTTCCCGGCGCGCTGGTCCGCCGCCGTGGACCGCTATTTCCGCGCCCGGCTCGCGGAGCCGGCCCGGGCCCTCCCGGCCGTTCCCTTCTGCGTCCTGGCCGTGGGCGGCTACGGCCGCTCCGAACTCTGCCCCCATTCCGACCTCGATTGCCTCCTGCTCTTTTCCGGCCGGGTGCCGCGCCAGGCCCTCGACCTGGTCCGATCCCTGTTCCATCCGCTCTGGGACCTGGGCCTGGACCTGGGCCAGGGCGTGCGCTCCGTGTCCGACAGCCTGTCCCTGGCCCGCTCCGATCCCCAGGTTCTGGCCTCCCTGCTGGACGCCCGCTGCGTGGCCGGAGACCCGGCCCCGGCCGGGAAGCTGGAGGCGGGTCTGGCCGCGCGGGTGGCTCCGGCCCGGGCCCTGGGCTTCGCGCGCTGGCTGGCCGAGCAGAACTCCCTGCGCGAGGCCCAGTACGGCGACGCCTCCGGCCTGCTGGAGCCGGACCTGAAGAACGGCCTGGGCGGGCTGCGCGGCCGCCATCACATCCGTTGGCTGGAGCGCGTCCTGGCCCTCGGCGGGACGCCCCTGGACCTGTTCACCGGCGAGGAGCGCGCGGAACTGGACGCGGCCGAGGCCTTCCTCCTGCGCACGCGCGTGGCCCTGCACCTGGCCGCCGCGCGGCGGCTGGACACCCTGACCTTCGAGCACCAGCCCCGGGTGGCCGAGGCCTTGGGCTTCGGCGGGCCGGACCGGGCCCTGGCCGTGGAGTCCTTCCTTTCCCGGCTGCACCGCTGCATGGCCCGGATCAAGGCCATGCGCCAGGCCTGCTGGCGGGCCTGCTGCGCCGGGCCGCGCCGCCTCGTCCGGCCCGAGGACCCGAGGCTCGCGGACAGCCCGGCCGGGCTGGATTTCCGCGACCCGGGGCAGCTCTCCGCCGACCCCTCGGCGGCCCTGGCGATTTTTCCGGCCTCGGCCCGCTCCCGGCGGCCGGTGTCCTGGCCCGCCTTGCGGGCCATCCGCGCGGCCCTGCCCGGACTGTCCGCCGCCCTGTCCGGCCGCCCCGAGACCCTGCGGGCGCTGCTGGAGCTTTTCCTGGCCGATCGGGAGCCCGGGCAGGGCCCGGCCCAGGTGCTGGCCGAAACCGGCCTGCTCTCGGCCCTGGTCCCGGAATTCGGCCGGGCCGAGCACCTCGTCCAGTTCGACGACTACCATCTCCATCCCTTGGGGCGGCACACCCTGGAATGCGTGCGCGTCCTGGCCCGCTTCCTGCGGCCGGGCGCGGGCGGCGAGCCCCCCGGCGGCTGCCGCTGGTGCGGGGAGGCGGCGGGACGCCTGGACGATCCCACGGCGCTCCTGCTGGCGGGGCTGTGCCACGACCTGGGCAAGCCCCTGCCCGGAGACCACTCCGAGCGCGGCGGGGAACTCTGCCGCGAGGTGGCGGCCCGCTTCGGGGTCGCGCCGGAGACGGCCGAGGACGCGGCCTTCCTGGTGCGCCGCCATCTCTTCCTGCCCATCACGGCCACGCGCCGCGATCTCTCCGACGAGAACGTGGTTTCCCAGGCCGCCGAGGTGGTGGGCACGGCCCGCCGCCTGGACATGCTGGCCCTGCTCTCGGTGGCCGACTGCCTGGCCACCGGGCCCCGCGCCTGGAACAACTGGACCGCGGCCCTCCTGGCCGAACTGTTCTTCAAGGTCCGCAAGCTGCTCACCGAGGGCCCGCTGGCCGAGCCGGACGCGGCCCGCAGGATGGTGGAGAAGCGCGACCGGGTGCGGACCCTGGCCGCCGGGCGGTTCCCCTCCGAGGTGGTGGAGCGCGGCCTGGACGCCATGCCCGCCCGGGCCCTGCAGGTCCTGGACGCCGAAACCCTGGTGGAGCACCTGGACCTGGCCGGGGAGTTGGAGCGGGCCGTGGCCGAGGATCGTCTGCGCAAGCCCGGGGACAAGGGCGGGGTCGGAGTCTGCCTGGTCCGGGCCCGGCCGTCCGGGGTGCCGGGCTACTGGGAGCTGACCGTGGCCGCCCTGGACCGGCCCGGACTCTTCGCCACCCTGGCCGGGGTGCTCAGCCTGCACGGCCTGGACATCCGCTCGGCCGAGCTGCTCACCTGGAAGGGCGGCGCGGCCCTGGACACCTTCGTGGTTTCCGGGCCGCCGGACACTCTTTTCCCGGAGGAGGCCTGGGCCCGCGTGCAGCGCAGCGCCCACTACGCCCTCACCGGCAAGCTCGACCTGGAGTACCGGCTGGAGGAGCGCCGCCGTTCCCCCCTGAGCGTCTCGGCCGCCCGGCCGCGCTACCGGCCCTCCGTGAACGTGGACAACGACGAGAGCGACTTCCTCACCCGCATCGAGGTCAAGGCCGGGGACCGCCTCGGGCTCCTGCACGACATCGCCCTGGCCCTGCACCGCCTGGGCCTGGACATCCAGTCCGCGCGCATCGCCTCCTCCGGGGGGAGGGTGGCCGACGTGTTCTACGTCCGCGACGAGCTGGGGCAGAAGCTCGGCGGGCCGGAGCTGATCCGGGACGCCGGGCGCGCCCTGCTGGCGGCGGCGCGGGGCGAGGGCGGCAAGATTGATGGAACAATCGAACCATGATTATTGACATTTCGTATCAAGGGGGTACTGTGATTTCGCTGGAAAAAAGGGGGGGGAATGGGACTTGTCATGGAATTCCGGCGGAGGCCCGATGCCGGTCCGGGGGGCGGCGTCTGGCACTGGTGCCGCTCCTGCCGCCATCTCCCGGGCGACGAGCCCGGGGTGCAGGTGCGGCGGCTGGAGCCGGGGGACGTGCCCGAGGAGGGCGATCTTTGCGAGGAATGCGCGGCCCTGGGGGAACGCATGGGCTGCGGACTCATCCTGCACGGGGAATGACGTGTGGGACGGGGGGAAGAAAAAGGCGGGGCCTGGGCGGTATTGCGTAGAAGAAGCAAAAACGACCTTTTTTAGATGAGTTACAAAAGCCCCGTCAACCTGGCGGGGCTTTTTGCTGGTATTATGGCGTTACTCTCAACCTCGTGTTCTGGCTGGATATGCACGCCGGTGGGTAGCGCCCCCAGCGGTAAAAATCCCTCGGGGGAGAGGTCAAACCCGCACGGCGTCAAGACCCTTATGCTTTACGATGAACAGGAGGCGCAGGGCGGGGCCGCCGGGCTTTTTTACGCCACGTTCCCAATCAGAAACAAGATTCTTGGAAACGTTCAGGTAGCGGGCAAAGACCGGCTGCGACAGACGCTCTCTTTCACGAATTGCCCGGATGTCTTCCGGTGCCATGGCTTCGGCCGGGACAAGGCAGGATTCGTCGAACTCTTTCATGGTCATCTTGTCTATCAGGCCGAGCTTATGGAGATCTTCCATGGTTTCATGGATTGCGGCGCTAGCTCCACTCTTATAGTTCTTGGACATGACTACTCCTCTCTATGCTATTTCCACAAAAGTGCCCTCGCTGATCGCCTTTTCCAGGTCGCTCTCGGTCAAGGCGAACAGAGACTTCGCCATTTTCTTGAAGTCCTTCTCCTCCCTCTTGTCAATATTCGGCTGATCCGATTTGGCGAAACCGTACACGAAAAAGGAGCGGTCTCCTCGCCGGTAGCATACGAGCACCCGGAATCCCCCCGACCTCCCGGCTCCCGACCGCGCTACTCGTTGCTTGTAAACCCCGCCACCGAGATCGGCGTCAACCTGTCCTTTTTCAAGCCGATCCACCGCATCTTTCAACGATTCATCGGCGATACCTTCTTTGCCTGCAAACCTGGCGAATGGTTTAGTTTTAAGTATTCTCATGCTGCCTTTCTGGCGTGTGGCACACTTGGTGTGACCCTTAAATATATCACACCAGGTGTGATGTCAATCAGCACTCTCCTCTGCCGCTGGAAGCCAAGTGGATAATCTCCCCTTTAAGCGCCGGCCTTGCTTTCAAGCACACCGTAGTCGCATCCAGCGAGTCAAAAGTCTCTCGGGCATATTGAGCGGCCAAACCATATTGACATCCTCGCCATTTCTGGCGATACTTGGCTGATGGGATACGCAGGCGGCAAAGGACGCATCTACCAGCGACTACTCAATATGATGCCACCGCACACCACCTATGTGGAGACACATCTCGGCGGTGGCGCAGTGATGCGGAACAAGCGTCCAGCCGTACGACAAATCGGAATCGAAATAGACCCGGTCGTTTTCAAACGTTGGTCCGAAGCAAAAAAAACGCCTTGTGAACTCATTTGTGGTGATGCCGTAGCGTGGCTTGAACAATCCGATCTAGAGCTATCCGCCTTGATTTATGCTGACCCTCCCTATGTTCGGGCAACTCGTCGCCGGTGCCGTGTCTACAGGTATGACTATACGGATGTGGATCATATTAGGTTGTTGGAATGCCTGAAGCGGCAGAAGTGCATGGTCATGGTATCCGGGTATCGCAATGATATTTATGATGAAATGCTGAATGGATGGCAGCGTGCTTCGTTTATGGCAATGACCCACGCTGGAATGCGCGAGGAATTTGTCTGGTTCAACTTTAATCCACCTCAACAGCTACATGACGCACGACACCTTGGGGACGGATACCGCCAGCGTGAGATTATCAAACGACGCATGGCGCGATTGCGGCGGCGAGTTTCGGATCTGTCGCGCATAGAGCAGTTTTATTTGCTGGAGTGGTTACGGGCGGAGCTGGGGGGAATCGCATGAGCAGAGTGATCGGTATTGTCATCAATGAGCAGATTGTTAAAAGAATCATGCCCTGCTCCGAGGAGCAAGTATTACCAGGTATTGAGTGGGGTGATCCCTGGCGCCTATTCACGCCTGCATATTGGCTGGTTCAAGCTTGGATGGCCGGCTTGGATACCAAGCCATTGACCAAGCATCGTGCCTGCAACGGGGTGGTCGACGAATTGGTATTCTGTCTACTTGGTGGATATGGAATCACAGCAGAAATGGCCATGGCGGCGTATGAACAGTGCAGGAGAGCCGGTATCATTGAAGCAAGGGAGACGCGTCAAGAAGTTTGGGCGGACACTTTGAATACACCACTCACAATCGATGGGCGATATATACGATATCGTTATCCTAATCAAAAAGCAAAATACATCGCTTTGGCGATGAGAATTGTCCATAATGAGCCTCTTCACCTAGAGAGCGGGCTGATGCTCCGAGATCAATTACTCCACATACCGGGCGTCGGATACAAAACGGCCAGTTGGGTGGCGCGCAACGTCTTGGACTGCGATGATGTCGCGATCCTCGACATCCACATCATCAGGGCTGGCAACCTCTGTGGATTATTTACGAAAAATGATAGGGTGGAGAAAGACTATCGTAGTATGGAGTGCCGTTTTTTGTCGTTCTGCCAAGCGTTAGGTATGCGTCCAGCCGTTCTTGACTGTGTTATTTGGGATGGTATGCGTGAAGCAGGCAATCTTCCAATCCGTGCGCTGAATCAAAAATGTTCAACCTTGGCAAGTAAAAAGAAGAGCGGTCGTGAAAGATCACATCGGTTCCGGCTTGAAATGTGATTAGCGGTTCCATCCTATTGCTGCCATGACTTCGGAGTGCTTGCGACAGCCGGGGCACTGTCCGCACGCAAGTACACCAGCATGACAGGAATGTGCCCACCCAAGAACGGCTGGCGTAACCCCAGACATGTTTATAAGTTCCGTTGTTGTATAATATAATGCCGGAGCTTCTACTTCAATCGCGCCTTCTTGTGCCCGCACCATTTCCGCTATGCTTCGCACAAATTCAGGATGTCCATCTGCATGGCGCCTGTCCGAACGCACCGTACCTATAAGGATTTTAGAGTAGCCGAAGCGCAATGCATACATCGCACCAATGGTGATAAGAAGTTGGTTGCGGAATGGCCAAAATTCGGCATGTGGCGATGCATGGATTGGTTCAGACCCAGCCATTACTCCAGAACCAAGGCTGTTAATTGGAAGAGCGACTGTATCGTGCTTCAAATCAAGCGCAGCACATACTTTACTAGATGCTGTGAACTCAGCATTCGCCGAGCGCTGTCCGTAATCTATTGTCAAACAACAGGCAGGGTGTCGCCATGCAGCTATGGATATAGAGTCTATACCTCCGGAGAGCAGTAAAAGTTCAGACATCTTTCATCAACTGCCAGCACGCTGCATAGACACCAGTAGCGAAGTCATTGGTTATTCCGCACCCCGATCCAAGCAACATGGTGAGAGGCTGTTCCCCAAGAGTCTCAGCCACCCCGATGACAGGAATTTCTTTGGCGCGAGCGTAACCGACCTCAAAAATAGTTCCCGAATCGAGCCCGTCAAGAACTGCAAATACCAATTCGCTTTTCTCCAATCCATCAAGATCACTTGGCGCCACCTCGTTAGGGGCACCTCTTCCCACATCATGAACGGGCGAGAAAACCTTGAACCCCATATCTTGGAATGCTAATCGCGCCTCATCAACCAGCCATTGCTGAGCAGTTGAAAAGAACGGACCCGCAAGATATATCTGCCCTTGCGGGATTGGACGGGCCGATGGCAGGGTCTTGTGGACGACGGCCGCCGAGGCTTCTGCCCTGATGCATTCCATCTGCTCGGGCGGAAATGCCTCCGACCTTGACTCGACATAAGCACTCACCATCCGAGATGCGAACCATGCTGATTCAAGTGGGGTTTTCTTTTCAGTCATCCAGGCATGGGCGTATGCTGCTGAGAAGACATCGCCGGAACCGATCTTCCAAACCCTTTTTGATGGGAAGGCGTAGACCCATTGCTGGCTGACTACGGTTGCTACGAGGGCGCCCTGCGGGCCGCACTTGATGACCACAGCTACGCAGGAAGGCGTGGAAAGTAACTGTGTCGCCGCATCAGCGGGCGTGTTTGCTCCCGAGATTGCACGAGCCTCTGACCAGGACGCAACAATAGCCAGTTCATCAGCGGACGATCCATTGTCGTCGAAAGGTTTCGACCGGAACCCATCTTGGGGATCGTAGACGGCTCGCTTCGCAGTGACAGTCGGGCGACCTTCAATCATTCCGTAAACGAGTGCGTCATTGGCAGAAATATCGCATAAGGGAATAGCGTCTGCCCGAGGCGGGTAAATATCAGGTTTCGCTAGAGGATGGCGGTAACGAAACCAGATGTCTGTATCGCTTTCGCATGCCCGCAAGACAATGCCTTTCCTGGCGGCAATCCGCCTGAATTCAGGCGCCAGACGAGGGCCGACTACGGCGTTTAACTCGATTTGATTTCCGAGCCCGCTCAAAATGCAAGCGGCCCGAACACCGCTGCCGCGATATACTCTGGACTCGGGGAAGCAACATTCTTCTCCGTATGCTCCGCCCACAACCGTGATGTGGGGACTCATGCCCCCTCCACCCGCACAAGGCATTGACCGCCATCGGTTTCGACCACGACCGCTTGGTATTCAAACCCCATAAGCAAGCAGTCGAGCAATTGCGCCACCCGGGCACCCGTTAACGCTCCGACCAACTCGCCCTTGCGGAGGACGATGACGCCCTGTCCGCCTTCCATTACTTGAACAGAAAGAAGTTCACCAGGGACGAGATCTTCAAGGGCATCTGGTTGAGGCGAATTGACGGAAGCATTGAATTTAATATTCTCGCATGGATTCGCTGGCGCTGTTGGGGCATAGCCACCTGATCCCGATCCGCCCATATTTCTCCTCCTAGGTTTGGCCCGCCGTAACGGCATGTTTGACCATCATATTTCTATAAATAATGCACTATATATTTAGTTTTTGCAAGATCGAACCACTTTTGCCGCCTAGTACAAAAAAATAGTTTGAATTTCAGATCGGTGCTGACGGGCCCATCGTCGATAATTGAGATATACGAATGTTATCCATTAAGTCTCAAGTTGAAATTGATGTATGAGCAGCATAAGGTTGAAAAGGCCGTGCTCGATATCCCCTTATAGAGGAGTCAGAAATCGCCAAGGCATCCAATATTCTAAGATAACACGACCTCGAATTGCCTTGCGTGAGAGCGCGTACACTTCAACGCAGTAGTGGTAACGGGAAAAATTGGGGGGAAGTATTGAGTCTCATCATCTGCGAGATATTTCAAAGCATCCAGGGCGAGTCCAGTCATGCCGGTTGGCCATGTGTGTTCGTGCGTGTTTCTGGTTGTAACTTGCGCTGCCGCTGGTGCGACACCACTTACGCCTACGAAGGCGGCACCCAGATGAGCGCAGAGGATGTCGTGGAGCAAATTGACTCTTTCGGTGCTTGTCGCATTGAATTTACCGGTGGTGAGCCGTTGCTACAGTCAGAAGTAGTGCTACTCGCCAGTCAATTGGCCTCTTCGGGAAGAACAGTGCTCGTTGAGACGAATGGTAGTCTAGACATAAGTGTACTCGATCCGAAGGTGATCGCAATTATGGACATAAAAGGTCCGTCGAGCGGCATGGCCGAGCATGTGGACTTAACAAACCTATTGCGCTTACGAGGGCATGACGAAGTCAAGTTCGTCATTGGGCATCGTGACGACTATGCACACATGCTGAAAATTTTGCCACACATTGACACTCGTCGCAACATTGTCAATGTCTCACCACTTTTCAACGAAATGAGCACTGCTGACCTGGCGAAGTGGATTCTGGAGGACAGGCTAGAGCTACGTCTGAACCTTCAGCAACACAAGTATATCTGGAGTCCTGACAAGCGAGGCGTGTAATATTCAAATTAACCATTTATTATATTACATATAAAGCTAAGTGTGATTAATATCAAATAGATATCTGTATTATAGATTGTGGGGGTGATATGGAAATTCAAATTTGTTTGAGTTTTGATGCAGCGCACCGCTTACCTTGTGTTCCAAGTGAACATAAGTGTGCCCGCCTTCACGGGCATACATTTCATGTGGAGTTTTTTATTTCTGGTGAAGTCTCGCCAAAATATGGATGGGTTGCAGACTTTTCCGACATTAAGAAGGTCCTTAGATCCCATGTCGAAGTATTAGACCATGCGTATCTGAATGACATCGATGGATTGATAAATCCGACGTGTGAAAACATTGCTGTATGGCTTTGGCGCAGGATAAAGTTTGAGATTCAAGGTCTTTCTAAAATCACAGTGAAGGAATCGTCAACTTCCGCAGCAACCTATACGGGAATATAGAATTGCCCCCAATAGGATGCCAAGAAGGGCTGTGGCAGAACCAATTAATCTTAACAACCTGCGCCAGCTCGAAATATTTCAACTAATCGTTATTCAAAACGATTTTTATTTTAGGGCGTGATTTTTTGTTCGCCTACAACGTAGCATCTCAACCTCTCGTTTTAGCTTGACTTTTTCGAAAAATTCTGACATATGATAACCGGTTTGAGGGCATGAACCGGAGGCGTTTTTGGTGGGAACCCCGTTCCTTTTGCAGGCTATCGCCAGGTCCGATTGGACGGACGACGTGCACACGATGCCCGAGGAGGAACTGTATGCTTTCCTCTGCGGCCTACGCTGGCCGACGACCAACGGCAGCCCGTTCTGCCCCAGATGCGGAAGCGTGGATTTGTACCCCAACCGCACTCGCCGGCAGTGGAAGTGCAAGGACTGCGGCACCATATTCTCCCTGACCAGCGGCACCGTCCTGCATGGCATGAAGCTGCCCCTGCGCAAGCTGGTTCTGGCTGTCCTCACCTATGTCAACGCAGTCAAGGGACTGAGCGCCCTTCAGTTGGCGCGGCAAATCAATGTCCAGCACAAGACGGCCTTCATTCTCCTACACAAGCTGCGTGGGGCACTGTTGCAGGGTCGGCCGAAGACGAAGATGAGGGGCGTGGTCCAGATCGACGGTGCCTACATCATGGGTTCCGTCAGAAAGGTCAACCGGATTTCGGATCCGAAGCAGGCGCAGTGGCAGGAGGCCAGACGGGAGCGCGCCAAGCAGAAGAAGCATTGCATCCTCGTACTCCGGCAGGCCGACAGGCTGGACAAGCCGTCCAGGACCCTGACGACGGTCATCAAGGAGGAGGCCAAGGGGAACATCCTGCCCTTCGCCCTGGACTGGGTGGACCGGACTGCGACCATCGTCTCCGACCAGCATCCGGCCTATGCCGAGCTTGCCGGTTTTTACAAGACCGAGGTCGTCAACCACGCCAAGAACTTCCGCGGGGAAAAGCCGATTGAGCACATCAATCTGGCCGAATCCTATTTCTCACGGTTCCGCCGTTGCTCTTGGGGACAGGTCCACAAGATGAGTCTGCGGCACCTGGCGGCATACGCCAACGAAATCGCCTACCGCGAGGATACCCGGAGAATGCCGAACGGTGACATCGCCCAGGATGTCTTGAGCAAGGCGCTGTGCGGGACAAAGCTGGACGAATGGACCTGCTATTCCTTCCGGGGCCGAAAGTCGTCCAGGGACAGAACCTTGCGGCTTGCGGCCTGATTTGCGTTCCGGATCCGCCAGTATTCCACCCGATCTTCCTTGAAACTCTCCACGAGTTTTTGCCGCCGCATGTACATGAGGCAGTGATGGGCCTTGCGGCGCCACCTTTCCTCTTGTCTGCCGATGCGGGCGCAGAACGCATCGCAGATGTCCTCCCGGGACATGGGCTTGCCGGCTTCGCGGAGGATGTTCAGGATGGGCCGCATGATGGTTCCGGGCGCCCTGGGTTCTTTGCGATGGACCGGGCGGATGGTGGATGCGTCGAATTCGGGAGCGATCAGCCCCATGACTAGGTCCAGTGCCCGGATCTGACGTCGTAAAAGTCGGGATTGAGACCCGCTGGGCTCGTTTTGGAGCCGCCAGAGAAGCGTGGCCTTCATCTGGGCGACATGAAAAATGGAGCGGGGGACCTTGTCCCCCGCTATTTTTCTATCCGGCATCCTCGACCTTCTAGTCGACTTTGCGAGGAGATTCCAGCATAAAGTCAAAGAGGATCGGCAAGAGAGTTTTTGCTTTTTCTACGCAATGCCGGCCTGGGCCCCGCCTTTTTCATTTCTCGGCGTCCTGTCCGCGCGTCGCGGCGTACCAGCCGCTGGCCTTGGTCAGCAGGTCCTGCATGCGGCCCACCAGGGCGTGGGGATCGGCGAGGTAGCCGTCCAGGAGCAGGGCGGACTCGAAGAGCTGCCGGGCGGCCTGTCCCAGGAACGGGTCCTTGGGGTCCTCGCGGAACACGCCCAGGAGGTTGCGCACCAGGGGGTGGTCCGTGTTCACCTCCAGGACCTTCTTGGGGATGCTCGTGTCCCGGCTCATGACGCGCATGATCTTGTCCATGGAGGAGGTCACGCGGCCGTCCGGGTTGGCCAGGCAGACCGGGCTTTCGGAGAGCCGGTCGGAGGCCTTCACCTCCGTGACCTGGTCGCCGAGGATTTCCCGGATGCGCGCCAGCAGGCCGGGCAGGGCCCCGGCGTCCTGCTCGGAGAGCGTTTCGGTCTTGCGTCCGCCGTCCGCGTCCGGGAACTGCTCCAGGTCGGCGGCCGGGGCGTGCTCGGCGGCGGTCAGCTTGAATTCTTTATACTCCCGCAGGCTCTCCATGACGAACTCGTCCACGGGCTCATAGAGGTAGAGGACCTCCAGGCCCTTGCGCCGGAAGATCTCCAGGTGCGGCGAGAGCCCGGCGGCCTCGCGGCTGGGCGCGAAGGCGTAGTACACGGCCTTCTGGCCGGTCCTGGCCCGGCCGATGTAGGCGTCCAGGGAGGTCAGGCCCTGGGCGTCGGCGTCGGCCGAGGAGTTGAAGCGCAGCAGGGCGGCGAACTTCTCGCGGTTGACGAAGTCCGAGTAGCCGGTCTTGAAGACCTGGCCGTGGGCGCGCCAGAACGCGGCGTATTTGTCCGCGTCCGCCGCCATCTTCTCCAGTTCCCC
Organism: Desulfovibrio aminophilus; assembly: GCF_023660105.1. Lineage (NCBI taxonomy): Bacteria > Pseudomonadati > Thermodesulfobacteriota > Desulfovibrionia > Desulfovibrionales > Desulfovibrionaceae > Desulfovibrio > Desulfovibrio aminophilus. The sequence continues at coordinate 50,901 of NZ_JAMHGA010000017.1, forward strand.
GAGCACCTGCTTGGTCAGGGTGGAGTGCATCTTGCGGATGAGCAGGTTGTCCTGGAGCGTCTCGCGCGAGATGTTCAGGGGCAGGTCCTCGGTGTCCACCACGCCGCGCACGAAGGACAGGTAGCGCGGCAGCAGGTCCTTGTTGCGGCGCTCGATGAGCACGCGGCGCACGTAGAGGTCCTGGCCGAAGTCCTCGCGGTTCAGACCCAGGAGGTCCGTGTCGTGGGGCGGCACGAAGAGCAGGGCGTTGAACTGCACCGGCGCGTCCACGGAGATGTGCATGCACGCCAGGGGCTCGGCGTCGTCGTAGGTCAGGAAGGAGTAGAACTCCTTGTACTGCTCGGGCGTGACCTGGAACTTCGGCTCGCGCCAGAGCGCGGGCACGGTGTTCACCCGTTCGTCGTTCACCAGGATGGGGAAGGAGATGAAGTTGGAGTGGCGCGTGATGGTTTCCTTCACCAGCTCCGGGTCCGTGAACTGGGGGGCCAGGTCCGGCTTGAGCCGCACCAGGATGCGCGTGCCGCGCGGGGTCTCGGCCGGGGCCTCGGCGATGGTGTAGGAGCCCTTGCCGTCCGAGGTCCAGACCTGGGGCGCGGCCCCGGCCTGGGCGCTTCGGGTGGTCACCTCCACCGAGTCCGCCACCATGTAGACCGAATAGAAGCCCACGCCGAAGCGGCCGATGAGGCCCTCCAGCCCGGCGGAGCCGCCGTCGTCCTTGGCCTTGGCCGCCCGGCGCGCGAACTCGGCCGAACCCGAATGGGCGATGGTGCCGATGTTCTGGACCAACTCCTCGCGGGTCATGCCGATGCCGTTGTCGGAGACGGCCAGGGTCTTGGCCTCGGCGTCCACGTCGATGCGGATGGCCGGGGCCGCGTCCTCGGCCGACTCCTCGGCGGAGGCGGCGGCGAAGCGCTGCTTGTCCAGGGCGTCGGAGGCGTTGGAGACGAGTTCGCGGAGGAAGATTTCCTTGTTGGTGTAGAGGGAGTGGACCAGGATGTCGAGAAGCTGCTTGATTTCCGCCTTGAATTCAAAGGTGGTTTCCGTGGCGCTCATGCCTGAGGTCTCCTTGGGTGCGGAACAAGGTATCCCCGCCGGGACGGGGATCCCGGTCGGGAGGGAAGCGGCGGCGCGGGGTGGGGCGGACGGCCCAGGACGGCCCGGCGCCGCTGGTTCAGGTAGTCACGCCCTTGATTTTGTCAAGAAGGAAGCGCTCCAGCTCGCGGCGGTCCTTGCGCAGACGGACCAGCTCGGCCTCCAGGATCTGGAGCTTGTTCTTCAGGTCGGCGTTCTCGGAGCGCAGGCAGTCCAGTTCGCCGGAGTGGCAGGCCAGGCGCTGGGCCGCCTCGTCGAGGGTTTCCTGGATGCGGGAGGTGTCCTCGGCGGGCAGGGCCTGGGCCGGGACCAGTCCGGTGAGCGCCTCGCGGATGCCCTGGCCCAAGGCGCGGGCCATCTCCAGGCCCATGCCGGCGGCCAGGCGCAGGGCGGGCTCCAGGGCCTGTTCGGACAGCGCGGCCGGGGTCTCGGCCAGGGGCGGGACGGCCTGGGCGTTGAGGGGATAGGTGCGGGCCAGTTCGGCCATGACCTCTTCCGAGGAGTGCCCGGCCTTGAGCATGCGGGCGATGGTCCGGAAGGCCTCCACGGCCTCGGGCTGGAAGCGCTTCAGGCGGCCCCGGCCGAAGCTGGGCAGGTATTGGGAGAAGCGGTTCTTCCAGTAGTGCAGGGTGGATTCAGGCACGTCCAGCTGACGCGCGATCTCGGCCACGGATAAAAGGCGTTTTTCCGCCACCGCGTTCTTGCCCTCCGGTTCCGGTTTGCCAGGATATACATGAAGCGGACTCCGGGCACAAGGCGGGAACTCCGTCCGGGGCCGGCCCGGGATTACAGAATTGTAGGAATGAAAAAAATATTGACAAATATTTTCTGAAAGGAATAAACCAGCGCTGTAAATTTTCGAAAAGGAAAATAGGCCGCTCATGAAAGTCACCCTGGACCAGCTGGACAAACGCCTCGTGGCGGTCCTGGCCGAAGACGGCCAGGCCTCGGCCGGAGACATCGCCGCCAAGCTGGGCGTGAGCGGCCCCACCGTGCGCTCCCGGCTCAAGAACCTGCTGCGCGCGAGCCTCGTCAAGGTGGCCGGGCTGGTGGACCCGTTCCGGGTCAAGGGCCTCTGCGTGGCCCTGGTGGGGCTTTCGCTCACCAGCCACAAGCAGCTGGACGAGAAGCTGGAGCAGATCGCGGGGCTGCCCAACGTGAACTGGGCCGCCGTGGTCACCGGCCGCTACGACATCCTGGTGGAGCTCGTCCTGCCCGACGACGTGGGCGAGCTGTATTCCTTCCTGGACCGGGACCTGTCCCAGGTGGGCGGCATCGGTTCCAGCGAGACCTTCGTGGTCATGAAGGCCAGGCGCAAGTGGGTGCCCCTGCCCCGGGGCGCGCGCGCCTGGTTTTCTGAACCATAATCACCAACCCCTGACAGGAGCCTTCCCATGATCATCGGCATTCCCAAGGAGATCAAGACGCTGGAGAACCGGGTGTCCATGACCCCCGGCGCAGTGGAGAGCCTGGCCCGCCGCGGCCACACCGTGCTCGTGGAGAGCGGCGCCGGTCTGGGCAGCGGCCTGACCGACGCGGAGTATCAGGCCGCCGGAGCCAAGCTGGTGAACGCCAAGGACGCCTGGGCGGCCCAGATGGTCATCAAGGTCAAGGAGCCGGTGGCCGCCGAGTACCAGTACCTGCGCGAGGACCTGCTGCTCTTCACCTACCTGCACCTGGCCGCCGACCGGCCCCAGACCGACGCCCTGCTCAAGGCCGGGACCACGGCCGTGGCCTACGAGACCGTGCAGAAGGCCGACGGGAGCCTGCCCCTGCTCACGCCCATGAGCGAAGTGGCCGGACGCATGGCCACCCAGGTGGGCGCTCACTACCTGGAGAAGACCCAGGGCGGCCGGGGCGTGATCCTGGGCGGCGTGCCCGGCGTGCCCCCGGCGTTCGTGCTCATCCTCGGCGGCGGCGTGGTCGGCACCAACGCGGCCAAGGTCGCCGTGGGCATGGGCGCGCGCGTGATGATCATGGACCTTTCCCACTCCCGCCTGCAGTACCTGGACGACATCTTCCAGGGACGGCTCATCACCATGGCCTCCACCGAGCCGAACATCCGCGAGGCCGTGCGGCGCGCCGACCTGGTGGTGGGCGCGGTGCTCGTCACCGGCGCCAAGGCCCCGCGCCTCGTGACCCGGGACATGCTCTCGACCATGAAGGAGGGCTCGGTGATCGTGGACGTGGCCGTGGACCAGGGCGGCTGCGTGGAGACCATCAAGGCCACCACCCATGACCACCCCACCTACGTGGTGGACGGCGTGGTGCACTACGGCGTGGCCAACATGCCCGGCGCCGTGCCGCGCACCTCGACCTTCGCCCTGGTGAACCAGACCCTGCCCTACGCCATGAAGCTCGCCGACAAGGGCATCGACGCCCTGCGCGAGGATACGGCCCTGCTCAAGGGCCTGAACACCCACAAGGGCAAGCTGACCTTCAAGGCCGTGGGCGAGGCCTTCGGCATCCCGGCCGTCAGCCCCGAGGCGGCCCTGGCCTGACGCGCCCTCTCCGGCGGACGGGGCCTTCCGGGGTTCCCGTCCGCCGCCAAAAAGCGCGGCGGGACGGGCCGAAAGGCCCATCCCGCCGCCGTCTCGTTCGTGCCGGGGGGCTATTTGCCCCGTTTCTCCCAGAGCTTCATCTCGCGCATCTTTTTGCGCCGCTCACGCTGCAGGGCCTTGCAGACCAGGGGCGTGTCCGCCGGATAGCCCCATTTGGCCCGATACTGCTCGGGCGTGAGCCCGTACTTGGCCAGGTGCCGCCGGGTGAGCACCCGGAAGGGCCGGCCGGACTCCAGGCAGACGATGCTCTTTTCGCGCACGGCCTTGCGCGGATCCAGGGGGGCCGCGTCGACGGGCGGTCCGGCCTTGGGCCGGACGTCGCCGAGGCGGGCGTTCAGGCCCCGGATCAGCTCCAACATCTCCTCCGCCGTCATGGCCCGCACGCGGGCCTGGGCGGCCGTCAGCTCGATGGCTGCCTTCAACGGAAAATCCATGCGCCTCCTCCTTTGCGGAACAGCGCTCTTACATCCCATGATTCTTGAAAAGTCAAAAGCAATCTTTCGTTTTCCGTTAGAATGCATCACATGGCGCATGGCCCCCACCCCGGAAGCGGCGCGGCGGGCGAAGCGGCGGGAATCATCGCGGGACAGAACGCGCTTGCTTTTTTATCGGCGGGGGTTATCCTTTTACAAGGAGTGTCCAGGCGGAATCCATCCTTGAACGCATGAAGCGAAGGAACCAGGGTGGAAACATGGCGAGAAAAATGGACCCCGAACTGCTCTATGTGGAATGCGCGCAGTGCGGCCACCCGCTGCTCTGGGCCGCGGGCGACACCACCCGCATCCTGCTCGGCGCGGGCATCGACCCCGCCTCCCTGGACGAGACCTGCATGATCGTTTCCGATGGCTGCCCCCGTTGCGCTCCAGGGGAAAAGGTCTTCTCCACCCATGTGGTCCGGCTGGCCACGGACCGTCCTCCGGCGCGCCTGGCCTCGGGCGCGGGGGCGGGAACCAGCTGATCGGGCGGCGCGTCAGCCGCCGATGGCGGACATGGACGTGCCGCAGACGCCCCGGCCGCGCGCCCGCTTCTCCAGGATCTCGTGTCCCAGGGGCTTGCGCGCGCCGGCCAGGAGCAGGACCTTGCGCAACTGCTCGGCGCCCAGCCGGGGATGGCGCAGGATGCCCTTGAGCCGGTAGACCTTGTCCGAGAACAGGCAGGTGCGCAGGTGGCCGTCGGCCGTCAGGCGCAGGCGGTTGCACGTGCCGCAGAAATGGTTCGTCAGGGGCGAGATGAGCCCGAAACGGCCCTGGCCTCCGGCGATGGAGTAGACCTGCGCCGGGCCCTGGTCCGCGCTGTTGCGGGGCAGGGGGGCGAGGTCCGCCAGCTTTTGCGCCGCCTCCAGGATTTCCCCGGCCGTCCAGACCGCCTCCGGGCTCCAGTCCGAGCCGCCCATGGGCATGAACTCGATGAAGCGCACGTCCAGGGGGCGGCTGCGGGCCAGGTCCAGGAAGGCCCCCAACTCGCCGTCGTTGACGCCCTTCATGGCCACGGCGTTGATCTTCACGCGGAATCCCAGGTCCAGCGCGGCCTGGATGTTCTCCCAGACCTGCGGGAACAGGTCCCGGCCGGTGACCCGGGCGAATGTGGCCGGGTCCAGGGTGTCCAGGGAGATGTTCAGGCGCGAAAGCCCCCGCCCGCGCAGGAAGGCGAGGTGCGGCCCGATGAGCGTGGCGTTGGTGGTCACCCGCGCGTCCAGGTCCGGGAAGCGGGCCAGGACCTCGGCCACGAACTCCGGGAAGCCCCTGCGCGCGAACGGCTCGCCGCCGGTGAACCGGACCTTGCCGATGGACAGGCTTCGGGCCAGGGCGATGACCTCCAGGAGCTCCTCGTAGCGCAGGATCTCCGGGTGCGGAATGAAGGTCTGCTCCTGGGCCGAGCAGTACAGGCAGCGCAGGTTGCAGCGGTCGGTGACGCTGATGCGCAGGTAGCTCACCACCCGTTGCCGGGCGTCGGTCAGGATCATTTCTTTTGTTCCAGGGAGGCCGCCGCCTTCTCCACCGAGGCGACGAACCCCTCGCGGGCCTTGGCGATGCGCCCGGCGAGGCCCGTGTCGGACAGGGCCAGGATCTGGGCCGCCAGCCAGGCCGCGTTGCGGGCCCCGGCCGAGTCCAGGGCCACGGTTCCCACCGGGAAGCCCGGGGGCATCATCACGGTGGAGAGCAGGGCGTCCATGCCGCCCAGGGCCGAGGCCGACAGCGGCACGCCGATGACCGGCTTGGCCGTCTTGGCGGCCACGGCCCCGGCCAGGTGCGCGGCCATGCCCGCGGCGCAGATGAAGACCTGGCAGCCCTTCTCCTCCAGCTCGGCCACGAGCCGGGCCGTGCGTTCCGGGGTGCGGTGCGCGCTGGTGACGGTGAAGACGTGCTCCACGCCCAGGTCGTCCAGGACCTGGGAACAGGGGCGCATCTTCTCCTCGTCCGAGATGCTGCCCATGAAGATCGCGACCTTGACCATGTCCGTCAGCCTCCGATGCGTTTCAGTCCCTTGGCGCCGATGTCGCGGCGGAAATAGCTCTTCTCGAAGCGGATGCGCCCGACGGCCTCGTAGGCCGCGGCCTGGGCCCCGGCCAGGTCCGCGCCCAGGGCTGTGACGCCCAGGATGCGGCCGCCGCTGGTGACGATCTTGCCGCCCTCCAGCCGGGTTCCGGCCTGGAAGACCTTCACCCCGGGCACGGCGTCGGCCTCGGCGATGCCCGTGATCTCCATGCCCTTGGGATAGGCCCCGGGGTAGCCCTCGGCGGCCATGACCACGCAGAGCGCGGTTTCGGGACGGCAGCGCACCTCCACCCCGCGCAGGTCGCCCTTGGCGCAGGCCAGCATGATCTCGGCAAGGTCCGAATCCAGGCGCAGGAGCAGGGGCTGGCACTCGGGGTCGCCGAAGCGCACGTTGTACTCCAGGACCATCGGGCCCTTCTCGGTGTACATGAGTCCGGCGTAGAGCACGCCCCGGAAGGGCTGGCCCTTGTTGGCCAGGTTTCTGAGGATCGGCGCGATGACCAGCTCGGCGGTCTCCTCGTAGCGCGCGCCGGGCAGGATCGGGGCCGGGCTGTAGGCCCCCATGCCGCCGGTGTTGGGGCCGGCGTCGCCCTCGCCCACGGCCTTGTGGTCCTGGGCCGAGGGCAGCACGGCGTAGCGCTCGCCGTCGCAGAAGGCCAGGAAGGAGGCCTCCTCGCCCACCAGGGCCTCCTCCACCACCACCCGGTCCCCGGCAGAGCCGAAGGCCTTGTGGACCATCATGTCCTCCAGGGTGGACAGGGCCTCCTCGGTGGTCTTGGCCACCACCACGCCCTTGCCCGCGGCCAGGCCGTCGGCCTTGATCACCAGGGGCGCGCCGCGCTCCGCGACGAAGGCCCGGGCGCGTTCGAACTCGTCGAAAACCATGAACGGCGCGGTGGGCACGCCGGATTCGCGCATGACGGTCTTGGAGAAGGCCTTGCTGCCCTCCAGGTTGGCCGCGAAGGCGCTGGGGCCGAAGCAGGGGATGCCCTCCTTCTCCAGGGCGTTCTGCAGGCCCAGGACCAGGGGGGCCTCGGGACCGGCCACCACCAGGCCGACCTGTTTCTCCTTGGCCAGGGCCACCAGTCCGGGCAGGTCGGAGTCGGACACCGGCACGTTGACGCCCTCCTGGGCCGTGCCGCCGTTGCCGGGGGCGATGAACAGTTCCGTGACCAGGGGGCTCTGGCGCAGCTTCCAGGCCAGGGCGTGTTCGCGCCCGCCGGAGCCGACGATGAGAATGCGCATGGGATCACCTCGCTGGAAAAATCCCCTTCGATGTAGTGGAAAGGGAAAACGTTGGCAAGGCGCGGAGGGGATCAGGCGTCCTCGTCGGGGAGGTCCCAGGCCCGGCGCACGCAGGCCCGCACGGCGGCCACCAGGGGATCGGCGGAGCGCCGCGACGCCCAGGCCAGCCGGACGGAGATGTCCAGGCCTCCGCCCTCCCAGATCTGCCCCTCGCTCCGGGCCGCCAGGACCTCGGCCCGGTCCAGGCGCAGGAAGCAGGCCCCCTTGCCCGCCTTGAGCAGGGCCACGAGCATGTTCTCGTCGTTGGCGGCCAGGATCTTGTTGGGCGTCACGCCCCGCTCCTCCACGTAGGAGGCGATGGCCCGGTGGAAGGGGCAGTCGGGCGGAGCCCAGAGCCAGGGCCGGGTGGCGAGCCGCTCCAGGGGTTCGGCGCGGCACTCCGGTCCCCACTGGGCGGGCAGGACCAGGACTAGGCGGGAGCGCGTCAAAAGCGCCGTCTCCACCGATGGGTGGGGGCTCTCGCCGTAGATGTAGCCCGCGTCCAGGCGGCCGGAGTCCAGGTCGTGGCGGATTTCGCCGGAATTGGAGATGAGCAGCTCCAGGGAGATGCCCGGGTGTTCCTGGGACACGGCCTGGGTCAGGCGGCTCAGGCGCAGGAACTCCGGGTCCGTGTTGTGGCCCAGGCGGAAGGAGCCGGTGAGTCTGCCGTTGAGGCTCCTGGCCTGGTGCAGGAACTCCTCGGCGCTGCGCAGCGTGGCCTCGGCCCGGTCGCGGAGCACGCGCCCGGCCGGGGTCGGCTCCATGCCCTTGGACGTGCGGGCGAACAGGCTCACGCCCAGCTCCTCTTCCAGGGCCTTGATCTGGGCGCTGACCGCGGGCTGGCTCAGGCACAGCCGCTCGGCCGCGCGGGAGAGGTTGCCCTCGTCGGCCACGGCCACGAAGGTTTTCAGCTGATAGAGTTCCACGACCGCCTCATACACCGGCCCGGCCGGCCGGGACAATCGGAAAAACCGAAGGCCGCCTTCGGATCATGCGATTGGATCGCGCGCCCGGTTCTGGACTAGTCTCGGCCTGGAAGCAACATCCAGCCCGGGAGGAGGCCATGACCGCCGCGTCCGATTTCAGGCTTTTCGTCCGCTTTCTCGTGCTCCCCGAGGATTCCGCCGGGGGCGGCGTCCGCCGGACCTGCGGCTCGCGTTGCGCGGCCCTGGTCAAGACGGCCTTCTGGCTGGCCGCCGCCGTGGCCGCCGGGCTCTGCCTGGGCCGCCTCGGCTAGCGGAAGCGCGCCCGGGCCCGCTTGAATCCCTCGCGCGAACGCTCGATCACGTCCTCGCCCACGCAGAAGGCCAGCCGGAAGTAGCCCGGCGCGCCGAAGCCCCGGCCCGGCACGGCCAGGACCAGCTCCTCGGCCAGGACCCTGCAGAACTCCACGTCGTCGCCCCCCGGAGCCAGGGGGAAGAAGTAGAACGCGCCCGTGGGCATGTGGAACTCGTAGCCCGCGTCGCGCAGCACGTCGGCCATGAGGTCCCGGCGGCGGCGGTAGATGTCCACGTCCACCTGGCTGCCCAGGGCCTTGAGCAGGAGCTTCTGGGCCAGGGCCGGGGCGTTCACGAAGCCCAGGATGCGGTTGGCCAGGGTGATGCCGTTGACCAGCTCGGCGTGCTCCGGCATGGCCGGGTTGACCAGGGCGTAGCCCACCCGCGCGCCCGCCAGGGAGAGGTTCTTGGAGAAGGAGCTGAGCACCACGGTGTGCTCGTAGAGCGGCAGGAGCGAGGGCACTTTCGCGCCGTCGAAGGCCAGGAAGCGGTAGGGCTCGTCGGCCAGGAGGAAGATCGGCCGCGCCCGTCCCTCGGAGTGCCTGCGCAGGAGCGCGGCCAGCGCGGCCAGCTCCTCGCGGGAGTAGATGCGGCCCGTGGGGTTGTTCGGGGAGTTGATGAGCACGGCCCGGGTGCGGGGCGTGATGGCCGCCTCCAGGGCCGCCAGGTCCAGGCTGAAGTCCGCCGCGGTGGGCACGGGCTTGAGCGTCCCGCCGTGGTTCTCCACGTAGAATCCGTATTCCACGAAGTAGGGCGAGGGGCAGATGACCTCGTCGCCGGGGTCCAGGGCCGCGCGGTAGAAGGCGTTCAGGGCCCCGGCCGCGCCGCAGGTGATGACCAGGCAGTCCGGCGTGACCGCCACGCCCTGCTCGCGGGAGACCTCTTTCGCCAGGGCCTCGCGCACCTTGGGGTAGCCGAAGTTGGGCATGTAGCCGAAGGCGAAGGGCTGTCCGGCCTCCTCGGCCAGGTCGCGCAGGCCCTCGCGGACCGACACCGGCGGGGGCAGGTCCGGGTTGCCCAGGCTGAAGTCGCAGACGGCCGTCTCGCCGTGCTTCTTCTTCAGCTCGATGCCCGCCTCGAACATGCGGCGGATCCACGAGGACCGCTCCATGTATCCCTTCACCTGCGACGACAGAACCTGCATGTCCGACTCCTTTCGTCTCCGGCCTCCGGGGGCCGTTTGTCGCGTTTTCCGCCCGGCCGGAGCCGGGGCGTGCAGACTGGTGTGCCCCGTTTTCGCCCGCAATGCAACGTCCCCCGGCGGGATGGGCTCGGGCCGGTTGAGGCTTGCCCGGGCTTGGGGTAGTGAAGCGGGATGGGGTCGATGGTCGTCCTGCGCGGGGTGGTGAAGGCCCTGCTGAGCCTGCGCTACCGGATCGAGGTGCGCGGCCTGGAGGCCGTGCGCGCCCGGGGCGACCGGAAGATCCTCTTCCTGCCCAACCATCCGGCGCTCATCGACCCGGTGATCGTCATGGCCGCCCTGCACAAGGATTTCCATCCCCGGCCCCTGGCCAACGCCAAGCGCACGGACCTGCCGGTCATCGGCTGGATGGCCCGGCGCGTGGGCACGGTGCTCATCCCGGACCTCATGGCCCCCTCCCGGCGGGAGATGCGCGAGGTGGCCCGGGGCCTGAACATGGTTCGGCGGGTGCTGGACGACGGGGCGAACATCCTGCTCTATCCCGGCGGGCAGCTTTCGCGGGAGCCCGTGGAGCGCCTGGGCGGCAAGGGGGCCGTGGACCGGCTGCTCAAGGCCGTGCCGGACGCCCGCGTGGTCCTGGTGCGCCAGCGGGGCCTGTGGGGCAGCAGCTTCAGCTGGGGCTTCGGCCGCGAACCCCACGTGCTGGGCAACCTGCCCATGCAGCTGGCGGCCCTGGCCGCGGCCGGAATCGTGGGCCTGCCCCGGCGCACGGTGGTGCTGGAGCTGGACGAGCCCGGGGACTTCCCCCGCGACGGCGGCCGCGCCGAGGTGAACGCCTACCTGGAGCGGTTCTACAACGCCACGCCCAACCCCGTGGTCCGGGTGCCCTATTTCTGGTGGCGTTCCCGGGAGGGCGCATGAAGCCCGGGGCCGCGCTCCTCTGCCTGCTGCTCCTCGTCCTCTGTCCGGCGGCCCTGTCCGCGCGGGCGGGAGGCAAGAAGGACATCCTCTTCGTCAACTCCTACCACAACGGCTACGCCTGGTCCGACGACATCCTGGCCGGGGTGCGCGAGGGGCTGGCCGAGAGCGGCGCGGACGTCAACCTGCAGATCGAGTACCTGGACGCCAAGAAGCACGACCTGGAGAGCCTGTCCAAGGCCTACCTGGAGCTGTTCCGGGGCAAGTTCGCCCGCCACCGCTTCAACGCGGTCATCGCGGCCGACAACGACGCCTTCAACTACGTCATGTCCGTGCGCGACGAATTGTTCCCCGGCGCGCCGGTGGTCTTCTGCGGGGTGAACGAGCAGGAGCGGCTGCCCCAGGCCATGCACAACGTCACCGGCGTGGTCGAGAACATCGACGTGGAGGAGAGCCTGCGCATCGCCATGCGCCTGCACCCGGGCCGGGACAAGGTGCTCGTGCTCGGCGACCGCTCGACCACCGGCATGGCCATCCGGGCCCAGGTGGAGCAGGCCGTGCCCGCGCTCCGGGATCGGCTGGCCTTCACCTTCGTCTCGGAGAACAATCTGGCGCATCTCATGGAACTCGCCCGCACCGCCCGGGGCGACACCCTGATCTATTTCATCCCGATGTATCAGGACGTCTCGGGGGAGTCCTTTTCCACCCCGGAAATCCTGGCCCAGATGTCCGCCCAGGCCGGCGCGCCGATCTACAGCAACTGGGAGTTCCTGCTGGGCCACGGCATCGTGGGCGGCCACCTGCTGCGCGGCGAGGACCACGGCCGTCTGGCCGCCCGTCTGGCCCTGCGCGTGCTTCAGGGCGAGAGCCCCGACGCCCTGGGCATCGACAAGAAGGTCTACGGCCGCTTCATGTTCGACCACGACCAACTGGAGCGCTTCAAGATCCGCCGGGAGGACCTGCCCGAGGGCAGCATCGTGATCAACGAGCCGCCCACCTTCTACGAACTGAACAAGCAGGTCTTCTGGATCCTCATCGTGAGCTTCCTGGCCCTGTCCATGGTTCTCGTCTCCCTGGTGAACAACATCAAGCGCCGCAAGGTCATCGAGCGCCGGATCAAGGACCAGGTGGCCTTCCTCCAGCTGCTCATCGACACCATCCCCCTGCCCATCTACTACAAGGGCGGGGAAGGGCAGTACCACGGCTGGAACGCGGCCTTCGAGCGCTGGTTCGGGCTCACGCGCGGCGAGGCGCGCGAGGGCGGGGCCGTGGGGGCCGCGCTCGTGCAGCTGGACGAGGGCGCCGGGCCGCGCGAGCTGCGGCCGGGCCAGGTGCGCAGCGAGGAGCGCCGCCTGCTCTCGGCCGACGGCACCCCGCACGACGTGGTCCTGCACCAGGCGGCCTACTTCGACGCCACCGGGGCCGAGGGCGGCCTGGTGGGCGTGATCTACGACATCTCGGCCCTGCGCCGGGCCGAGGAGGACCTGCGCGCGGCCGAGGAGAAGTACCGGGGCATCTTCGAGAACTCGCCCCTGGGCATCTTCCGGGCCGGGCCGGACGGGCGCTATCTGGAAGTGAACCAGGCCCTGGCGGCCATGCTCGGCTGCGAGAGCCTGGAGGAGGCCCGGGCCTCGGACCTGAACCTGCTGGCCGTGCTGCGCGCGGACCCGGACCGGGAGGCCGCGCTCCTGGCCGCGCCCGAGAGCGGCGGGGTGGTGCGCTTCGAGACCCGCTTCAAGCGCAAGGACGGCCGGAGCATCACCGTGACGGTGAACATCCGGCCTGTGCTGGACGAGGACGGCCTGCTCCGCCACTTCGAGGGCATGGTCGAGGACGTGACCTTCAAGGCCAACCTCGAGCGCCAGCTTCGGCAGTCGCAGAAGATGGAGGCCATCGGCACCCTGGCCGGGGGCATCGCCCACGACTTCAACAACATCCTGACCTCGATCCTGAACTCCACGGAGCTGGCCCTGCTCGACCTGCCGGTGGGCGTTCCGGCCCGGGCCGATTTGGAGCGCGTGGTCCGCGCGGCGCATCGGGGCAGCGCCCTGGTGAAGCAGATCCTGACCTTCTCGCGGCCCTCCCAGGAGGGTTTCCAGGCCACGGACGTGGCCGCCGTGGTCCGTGACGCCGTGGGCCTGCTGCGGGCCTCCATGCCGCGCAACATCGTGGTGGTGGAACAGCTGGAGGCCCGGCGCGCGCACAGTTTCGCCGACCCGATCCAGATCCAGCAGATCGTCATGAACTGCGTGACCAACGCCTTCCAGGCCCTGCGCGACATCGGCGGCCGCATCGAGATCGCCCTCGTCGAAGAGGTCTTGGGCGAGGAGCGGGCCCGGACCCTGAACGTGCAGCCCGGGAGCTACCTGCGCCTGAGCATCGCGGACAACGGCCCGGGCATCCCCCTGGAGATCAGGGACCTCATCTTCGATCCCTTCTTCACCACCAAGGACAAGGCCGAGGGCACGGGCCTCGGGCTGGCCGTGGCCCACGGCATCGTCAAGGTCCACAAGGGGGCCATCCGGGTCACGAGCGCGCCCTTCGAGCGCACGGCCTTCGACATCTACCTGCCCTGCATCGGCCAGGCCGCCGACGACGGGCTGGCCCCGCGCGAGGCCTTTCCCGGGCGCGGCGAGCGCATCCTCTTCGTGGAGGACGACGAGGACCAGCTGGAGACCATTCCCCGGGTGCTGGCGCGGCTGGGCTACGAGGTCACGGCCCGCCACGACGCGGCCGGGGCCCTGGCCGCCCTGGCCGAAGCCCCGGACGGGTTCGACTGCATGGTCACGGACTACGACATGCCCGAGGTGAACGGCGTGGACCTGGCCGAGGAGGTCGGCCGCCGCGCGCCCGGCATGCCGGTGATCCTGGTATCGGGCCGCAAACGGGCCGCCGACGCCCTGGGCGGGGCCGGAAACATCAAGAAACTGCTGCTCAAGCCCTATGACGGCGGGCACATCTCCCGGGCCATCCGGGAGGCCCTGGCCGAGTCCGGGCGGGGAGTCGCCCCATGAACATCCTGATCATCGACGACGACGCGGACGTCCGGGCCACCCTGGAAAGCCTGGTCCGGCGCATGGACCTGGCCTGCGACACGGCGGCCGGGCTGGGCGAGGGCCTGGCCAAGGCCCGCTGCGGCGGCTACGACGTGGTCTTCCTGGACGTGCGCCTGCCCGACGGCAACGGCCTGGACGCGCTCCCGGTCATCAAGTCCCTGCCGGACTCCCCGGAGGTCATCATCCTCACCGGCCTGGGCGACCCGGACGGCGCGGAACTGGCCATCCAGGGCGGGGTCTGGGACTATCTCGTCAAGCCCGCGCCGGTGCGCGAGACCATGCTCTCGCTCAAGCGGGCCCTGCAGTATCGCCAGGAGAAGAACCGGGCCAAGGGCCCCCGGCCCATCCAGCTCTCCAGCCTGGTGGGCACCTCCCCGCGCATGCGCCAGTGCTTCGACCTGGCGGCCCAGGCCGCCGCCTCCCAGGCCGCCGTGCTCATCACCGGCGAGACCGGCACGGGCAAGGAGCTCTTCGCCCGGGCCATCCACGACAACAGCGGCCGTTCGGCCGGGCCCTTCGTGGTGGTGGACTGCGCCACGCTCACCGAGTCCCTGGTGGAGAGCACGCTCTTCGGCCACCGCAAGGGGGCCTTCACCGGCGCGGACTGCGACCGCGACGGCCTGGTGCGCCTGGCCGACGGCGGCACGCTCTTCCTGGACGAGGTGGGCGAGCTGCCCCTGTCCATCCAGAAGTCCTTCCTGCGCGTGCTCCAGGAAAAGCGTTTCCGGCCCGTGGGCGCGTCCCGCGAGACGGCCAGCGACTTCCGGCTCATCGCGGCCACCAACCGCAACCTGGAGGCGATGGTCGAGCGCGGGGAATTCCGCCAGGATCTCCTGTTCCGCATCAAGACCGTGCACATGACCCTGCCGCCGCTGCGGGAGCGGCTGGAGGACGTGGGGCTCCTGGCCGCGCGCCGCCTGGAGGCCCTGGCCGCCGACGGCGGACGGCCGCCCAAGGTCATGGACTCGGAGTTCGCGCAGGTCATCGCGGCCTACTCCTGGCCGGGCAACGTGCGGGAGCTCTACAACGTCATGGAGCGGGCCGTGATCGCGGCCGGGGACGAGCCGACCCTGTTCGCCCTGCACCTGCCCCAGGAGGTGCGCATCGCCGTGACCCGGGCCCAGCTCTCGCGCGGCGCGGGCGGGGAGGGCGAGGCGGCCTTTCCGGCCGGGGGCGGCCTGCCCTCCCTGCGGGCCTTCAAGGAGGCGCGGGAGCGGGAGTACCTGGAGCTCCTGCGGCGCGAGTGCGGCGGCGAGATCGGGCGGATGCTCGACGTCTCCGGCCTGTCCCGTTCCCATCTCTATGCCCTGCTCAAAAAATACGGAGTGGACGTCTGAATTGGCATCCCGCGTGCAAGAAGAACGGGCGAGGGAGACCGGGATGACCCCGGGGCTCCAGACAGGAGCGAACGGATATGGCCGCCACCAACGCCCGCATCTTTCGAGTGTACGAAGCCGAACAGACCGGCAGGCCGGGACCGCGCCTGCGCATCAGCGTGAGCGCCGCGCGGGAGCCCTTGCTGCGCGAGGACATCAGCACGGGCCGCAGGCTCCTGCGCCTGCTGCGCCTGGTTTTGGAGACCGACGACAAGGCCCTGGCCGAGCGCAGTTCCAGCCGCCACTTCGCCTGACCCGGAGTGTCCGATTTTTCGGACGGGCCATGTTCCGTCCGATTTTTCGGACACGGCCTTCCGGGAATTCACATTTCGCCACGCGCCGATTCTTTCAGATTCCCATTTCCCGGTGGATATGCTTTCATTCGATCAGAGCCCGTCCCCGTTCCACCGGCCCTCCTGTCCGAAAAACCGGACAGTTCACTCGCCCGCGACCTCCCGGATAACCGCCTTGTTTTCGTAAGGCGTTGAAATAGATGATTTCAGATGCAGAACGTCCCAGCGGCACGGAACTTGTTAGAGGGGGGCGACCCCCACGTCTCACGCGGCTTTCGGCCGAACCGGAAGAGCGTCACCCGTTCAAAACGAGGAGCTTCATGATGGTCAAGAAGACGATGAAGACGATGGACGGCAACACGGCCACGGCCCACGTGGCCTATGCCTTGAGCGATACCGCGGTCATCTACCCCATCACGCCGTCATCGCCCATGGGCGAGACCGCGGACGAATGGGCCGCCAAGGGCCGGAAGAACATCTTCGGCCAGGTGGTGGACATCCGCGAGATGCAGTCCGAGGCCGGCGCGGCGGGCGCCGTGCACGGCTCCCTGGCCGCGGGCGCGCTGACCAGCACGTTCACCGCCTCCCAGGGCCTGCTGCTCATGATCCCGAACATGTACAAGATCTCCGGCGAGCTGCTGCCGGGCGTGTTCCACGTCTCGGCCCGCGCCCTGGCCGCCCACGCCCTGTCCATCTTCGGCGACCACGCCGACGTCATGGCCGCCCGCCAGACCGGCTTCGCCATGCTCTGCTCCAACTCGGTGCAGGAGGCCATGGACATGGCCCTGGTGGCCCACCTGGCGGCCATCGAGTCCAGCGTGCCCTTCGTGCACTTTTTCGACGGCTTCCGCACCTCCCACGAAGTCCAGAAGATCGAGGTCATCGACTACGAGGACATCGCCAGGGTGGTGAACCGGGAGAAGGTCGCGGCCTTCCACGCCCGGGGCATGAACCCCGAGCATCCCGTGATCCGGGGCACGGCCCAGAATCCGGACATCTACTTCCAGGGACGCGAGGCCGCCAACCCCTTCCACGACAAGGTGGCGGACATCGTGACCGAGTCCATGAACACGGTCGCCGGGATCACGGGCCGCGCCTACAAGCTCTTCGACTACGTGGGCCATCCCCAGGCCGAGCACGTCATCGTGGCCATGGGCTCCGGCTGCGAGGCAATCGAGGAGACCCTCGGCGTGCTCAACTCCCAGGGCTCCAAGCTGGGCCTGGTCAAGGTCCGGCTCTTCCGGCCCTTCGTCAAAACCGCCCTCCTGGCCGGCATCCCCGCCTCGGCCAACACAGTCACGGTCCTCGACAGGACCAAGGAGCCCGGTGCGCCGGGCGATCCCCTGTACCTGGACGTCTGCGCCGCGCTGCTCGAGGGCGGCCGGACGCTCCGGGTGCTCGGGGGCCGCTACGGCCTGGGCTCCAAGGAATTCACCCCGGCCATGGTCAAGGCCGTCTATGACAACATGGCCGCGTCCTCGCCCCGGAGCCACTTCAGCGTGGGCATCGAGGACGACGTCACCGGCCGCTCCCTGCCCGTGGGCGAGCCGTTGCAGACCACGCCCGAGGGCACGGTGCAGTGCAAGTTCTGGGGCCTGGGCTCCGACGGCACCGTGGGCGCGAACAAGAGCGCCATCAAGATCATCGGCGACAACACGGACATGTACGCCCAGGGCTACTTCGCCTACGACTCCAAGAAATCCGGCGGCATCACCGTCTCCCACCTGCGCTTCGGCAAGCATCCCATCAAGTCCACCTACCTGGTGAACACCGCCGACTTCGTGGCCTGCCACAAGGCCAACTACGTGCAGGTCTACGACGTGCTGGAGGGCATCAAGGAGGGCGGCTCCTTCCTGCTGAACTCCAACTGGTCCCTGGCCGACATGGAGCGGCACCTTCCGGGCCACGTGCGCCGGACCATCGCCCGCAAGAAGCTCAAGTTCCACAACATCGACGCGGTGAAGATCGCCGCCGGGGTGGGCCTGGGCGGCCGCATCAACATGATCATGCAGACCGCCTTCTTCAAGCTCTCCGGCGTGCTGCCCTTCGAGCAGGCCGTGGCGCTCCTCAAGGAGTCCATCAAGAAGGAGTACGGCAAGAAGGGCGACAAGATCGTGAACATGAACATCGCCGCCGTGGACCAGTCGCTGGAGAACCTCCAGAAGGTCGACTATCCGGCGGCCTGGGCCGACGCCGTGGACGAGCCCGTCCGCGCCGCGGACGAGCCGGACTTCGTGAGGAACGTCATGAAGCCCATCCTGGCCCAGAAGGGCGACGCCCTGCCCGTGAGCGCCTTCACCCCGGACGGCCTCTTCCCGGTGGGCACCGCGCGCTACGAGAAGCGCGGGGTGGCCATCAACGTGCCCCAGTGGCTGCCGGACAACTGCATCCAGTGCAACCAGTGCGCCTTCGTCTGCCCGCACGCGGCCATCCGGCCGGTGCTCGTCACCGACGCGGAGAAGGGCTCGGCCCCCGCGGCCTTCGCGGTCCTGCCCGCCCAGGGCAAGGAGCTCAAGGGCTACTCCTTCCGCATGCAGGTGAACACCCTGGACTGCATGGGCTGCGGCAACTGCGCGGACATCTGTCCGGCCAAGGAGAAGGCCCTGGTCATGAAGCCCATCGAGAGCCAGATGGGGGCCGAGGTGCCGAACTTCGACTACGCCGCCGGCCTGCCCGTGCGTGACGGCCTGCTCAAGCGCGAGTCGCTCAAGGGCAGCCAGTTCCATCAGCCCCTGCTGGAGTTCTCCGGCGCCTGCGCGGGCTGCGGCGAGACGCCCTACGTCAAGGTGCTCACCCAGCTCTTCGGCGAGCGGATGATCATCGCCAACGCCACGGGCTGCTCCTCCATCTGGGGCGCCTCGGCGCCGTCCAGCCCGTATTGCGTGAACAAGGACGGCTTCGGCCCGACCTGGGGCAACTCCCTGTTCGAGGACGCGGCCGAGTTCGGCTTCGGCATGGCCCTGGGCGTGGCCCAGCGCCGCGCCAAGCTGGCCGACGTGGCCGCCGAGGCCGCCAAGGAGGCGGACGGCGGACTGAAGGCCGCCCTGGAGGGCTGGCTGGAGGCCAGGGACGACGCGGCCGCCTCGCGCGAGAAGGGCGACGCGGTCAAGGCCCTGCTGGCCAAGGCCCCCAAGACCCCGCTTCTGGACGAGCTGCGCGGCATGGCCGACCTGCTGACCAAGAAGAGCGTCTGGGTCTTCGGCGGCGACGGCTGGGCCTACGACATCGGCTACGGCGGACTGGACCACGTCCTGGCCTCGGGCGAGGACATCAACGTCCTGGTCATGGACACCGAGGTCTACTCCAACACCGGCGGCCAGTCCTCCAAGGCCACGCCGCTCGGCTCGGTGGCCAAGTTCGCGGCCTCGGGCAAGCGCACCGGCAAGAAGGACCTGGGCCGCATGGCCATGACCTACGGCGACATCTACGTGGCCTCCGTGGCCATGGGCGCGAACAAGCAGCAGATGCTCAAGGCCTTCCAGGAGGCCGAGGCCTACCCCGGGCCCTCTCTGGTCATCTGCTACGCGCCGTGCATCAACCAGGGCATCAAGAAGGGCATGGGCAAGACCCAGGAGGAGCAGCGGCTCGCCGTGGCCTCCGGGTACTGGCCTCTGTACCGTTACAACCCGCTTCTGGCCAAGGCGGGCAAGAACCCGTTCATGCTCGAATCCAAGGCCCCGGACGGCAGCCTGCAGGAGTTCCTCTCCGGCGAGACGCGCTACGCCATGCTGGAGAAGGCCAAGCCGGACGCTTCCAAGGCCTTCAGGACGAGAATCGAGCGGGATTACGCCCAGCGCTTCGAACTGCTGCGCTGGATGGCCTCTCCCGAGGCCCGCTTCATCGGCGCGGAGAACGGGTCGGCTGACGGCGGAACGCCGGCCTGTGAAACCGCTCCGACGGCGGAGCACGCCCGTCCCGGCAAGGCCGAGGAACCTTGCGATGACGGACGCTCGGGGAATTAGACAGGGCAAGGGCGGGGGAGCCGGGCGACCGGCTCCCCCTTGTTCGCGGGCAGGGACTACCTGATGCTCAAGACCCATGGGGGGCCCCGCGGATGTCTCCGACAACTGCTTGGAGGAGCGTATGGAAAACTGGATTCAGGCTTACAATCCGCTGGGAAGCATCCTGGTATCGGCGCTGGTGGCGGGCATCCCCCTCTACATTCTCTTTTTCATGCTGGCGGTGAAACGCATGGCGGGCCACAAGGCCGCCATCGCCGCCACGGTCGTGGCCGTGCTTCTGGCCATCTTCGTCTGGGGCATGCCCGCGGGCCTGGCGATCAACGCCACGGTCTACGGCGCGGCCTTCGGCCTCTTCCCCATCGTCTGGATCGTCATCACGGCCATCTGGATCTACAACATGACCGTTGAGTCCGGGGAATTCGAGATCATCAAGAACTCCCTGGCCAGCATCACCGACGACCGTCGGCTGCAGGCCATCCTGGTGGCCTTCGCCTTCGGCTCCTTCATCGAGGGCACGGCGGGCTTCGGCACCCCGGTGGCCATCACCGCCGCCATGCTCGTGGGCCTGGGCTTCAACCCCCTGTACGCGGCGGGCATCTGCCTCATCGCCAACACCGCGCCCGTGGCCTTCGGCGCCATCGGCATCCCCATCGTGGTGGCGGCCAAGGTCTCGGACCTGGAAGTGATGAAGATCAGCCAGATCTGCGGACGCCAGCTGCCCTTCCTGTCCGTGATCGTGCCCCTTTGGCTGGCCGTGACCATGAGCGGCTTCAAGCGCGCCATGGAGGTGCTCCCGGCCGTTCTCGTGGCGGGCGTGTGCTTCGCGGGCTCCCAGTTCATCTTCTCCAACTATCACGGCCCCTACCTGCCGGACATCATGTCGGCCATCATCACCATCGTCGGCCTGGGCGCCTTCCTGCGCGTCTGGAAGCCGAAGAACGTGTGGCACTTCCCCGACGAGGCCCCGTCCGCAGGCGGACCCGTGAAGTGCGAGTACGGCATGGGCGAGGTGCTCCGCGCCTGGACGCCCTACATCATCCTGGCCGTGATGGTTCTTCTCTGGGGCCTGGAGAGCGTGAAGAAGTTCCTTGACGGCATCCTGCTCATCAAGATCAGCTGGCCCGGCCTGCACAACGTGGTCCTCAAGACCGCGCCCATCGTGGCCAAGGACGTGCCCTACGGCGCGGTGTTCAACCTGAACCTGCTCTCGGCCGCGGGCACGGCCATCTTCTTCTCCGGCCTGCTCGCGGTGCTGGTGATCCCCAAGTACGGCTTCGGCAAGGCCTTCTCCTGCTTCGGCCGCACGATCTACCAGCTGCGCTTCCCGATCCTGACCATCGCCATGATCCTGGGCCTGGCCTACATCATGAACTTCTCCGGCATGAGTTCGACCATGGGCCTGGCCTTCACCGCCACCGGTTCGCTGTTCCCCTTCTTCGCCCCGATCCTGGGCTGGCTCGGCGTGTTCCTCACCGGTTCGGACACGTCCTCCAACGCCCTCTTCGGATCGCTGCAGAAGACCACGGCGCAGCAGATCGGCGTGGACCCGGCCCTGTGCGTGGCGGCCAACTCCTCCGGCGGCGTGACCGGCAAGATGATCTCGCCCCAGTCCATCTCGGTGGCCACGGCGGCCTCCAACATGGTCGGACATGAAGGCGACATCTTCCGCTTCACGCTGCCGCACTCCATCGCCATGCTTCTGGTGGTGAGCGTGCTGACCATGCTCCAGGCCTACGTGCTGAAGTGGATGCTGCCCTAAGGCGAGACGAACGAAGCGGGGCCGGGACTCCCGGCCCCGCATGAAATTTCACAGCGCCGGAGGAGACGCCATGTTGAGCGACGCGCTCATCAAGAAGTTCAAGGAGATCGCGGGCCAGGCCAACGTCATGGACGATGAGGCCGACCGCCACGCCTATTCCTACGATTCCGCCGTGCTGCAGCCCGTGGTCCCGGCCCTGGTGGTCCGCCCCGAGAGCACCGAGGCCCTGGGCAAGGTGGTCAAGCTCTGCGGCGAGAACGGCCTGCCCGTGACCGTGCGCGGCTCGGGCACCAACCTTTCGGGCGGGACCATCCCGGACCCCCGCGACGGCGTCGTGATCCTGACCAACGCCCTGAACCGCATCCTCGAGATCAACGAGGAGGACATGTACGCGGTGGTGGAGCCGGGGGTGGTCACGGCCAAGTTCGCGGCCGAGGCGGCCGCGCGCGGTCTGTTCTATCCCCCGGACCCGGGCTCCCAGGCCGTGTCCACCCTGGGCGGCAACGTGGCCGAGAACGCGGGCGGACTGCGCGGCCTCAAGTACGGCGTGACCAAGAACTACGTCATGGGCGTGAACTTCTTCGACACCGAGGGCGAGAAGATCGTCACCGGCTCGCGCACCGTGAAGTGCGTCACCGGCCTGAACCTTGCCGGACTCATGGTCGGCTCCGAGGGCACCCTGGGCGTGTTCAGCGAGATCATCCTCAAGCTCGTGCCCCCGCCGGCGGCCAACAAGGCCATGATGGTCCTCTTCGACGACGTGGCCAAGGCCTCCGAGACCGTGGCCGCCATCATCGCCGCCAAGATCGTGCCCTGCACCCTGGAGTTCCTGGACAACTTCACCATCCGCACGGTGGAGGACTTCGCCCACGCCGGACTGCCCGTGGAGGCCAAGGCCCTGCTGCTCATCGAGGTGGACGGCCACCCGGCCCAGGTGGCCGACGAGGCCGCCCAGGTGGAGGCCATCTGCAAGAAGATGGGCGCCACCCGCGTGCAGGTGGCCCAGAGCGCCGAGGAGCGCAACAAGGTCTGGGAGGCCCGCCGCGCGGCCCTCTCGGCCCTGGCCCGCGTGCGCCCCACCACGGTGCTCGAGGACGCCACCGTGCCGCGAAGCAAGATCCCGGCCATGATCAAGGCCCTGGACGAGATCGCGGCCAAGTACAAGCTGCTCATCGGCACCTTCGGCCACGCCGGGGACGGCAACCTGCACCCGACCATTCTCACCGACCGCCGCGACACGCACGAGTTCGAGCGCGTGGAGCGGGCCATCGACGAGATCTTCGAGGTGGCCCTGGGCCTCGGCGGCACGCTCTCCGGCGAGCACGGCATCGGCATGGCCAAGTCCAAGTGGCTGGCCAAGGAGACGAGCCGGGGCACGATCCTCTATTCCCGCCGATTGAAGAAGGCCCTGGACCCCAAGGACATCCTCAATCCGGGC
Source organism: Desulfovibrio aminophilus (assembly GCF_023660105.1). Taxonomy (NCBI): domain Bacteria; kingdom Pseudomonadati; phylum Thermodesulfobacteriota; class Desulfovibrionia; order Desulfovibrionales; family Desulfovibrionaceae; genus Desulfovibrio; species Desulfovibrio aminophilus. The sequence continues at coordinate 73,553 of NZ_JAMHGA010000017.1, forward strand.
AAGATTCTCGGGGAGGAGTAGGCCATGGCCGACGTGCGTGAACTCCACAAGCTCCTCATGGAGCTGGACGACCAGTTGGTCACCTGCATGCGTTGCGGCATGTGCCAGGCGGTCTGCCCGCTGTACGCCGAGACCGGCCGCGAGGCCCTGGTGGCGCGCGGCAAGATCGCCCTCCTGGAGCACCTGGCCCACGAGATGATCAAGGACGCCGCCGGGGTCCAGGAGAAGGTCGAGACCTGCCTCTTGTGCGGGGCCTGCGCGGCCAACTGCCCCAGCGGGGTCAAGGTCCTGGACATCTTCCTCAAGGCCCGGGCCGTGCTCACCGGCTACATGGGCCTGCCCCCGGCCAAGAAGCTCATCTTCCGGGGCCTGCTCGTGCGCCCCGGGTTGTTCAACACCATCCTCGGCCTGGGGGCCAAGCTCCAGGGCCTGTTCGTCAAGCCGGTCAACGAGATGCTCGGCTCCTCCTGCGCCCGCTTCCAGTCGGACGTCATCGGCGACCGGCACTTCCCGGCCCTGGCCGGCGAGCCCCTGCACAAGCTCGTGCCCAGCCTGGACACGGCCAAGGGCAACAGCGGCCTGAAGGTCGGCTTCTTCCCCGGCTGCATGGTGGACAAGGTCTTCCCCCGCGTGGGCAAGGCCGTGCTCAAGGTGCTGGAGCACCACGGGGTGGGCGTGTTCCTGCCCGGGCATCAGGCCTGTTGCGGCATCCCGGCCTTGTCCTCGGGCGACCGCAAGAGTTATGATGTATTGGTGGACAAGAACCTGGAGTGCTTCGCCGGGGGCTCCTTCGACTACCTGGTGACCCCCTGCGCCACCTGCACCTCCACGATCAAGAAGTTCTGGCCGACGTTCGCGGATTCGGCCGACCAGGGACGGCGTGAGGCCCTGGTGGCGTTGGCGGCCAAGACATTGGACATAAACGAGTTCCTGGTGGACATCCTGAAGGTTCAGCCGAGCGGCGTGCCCGGGGCCAAGGACATGAAGGTCACGGTGCACGACCCCTGCCACCTCAAGAAGTCGCTGGGAGTGGCGGCCCAGCCGCGCCAGGTGGTGCGGCTCAACCCCAACGTGGAACTGGTGGAGATGAAGGACGCCGACACCTGCTGCGGGTGCGGCGGCAGCTTCACGCTCCTGCATTACGACTTGGCCCGCCGGATCGGCAAGAAGAAGCGGGACAACATCGCGGCCTCGGGGGCCCAGGTGGTGGCCACGGGCTGCCCGGCCTGCATGCTCCAGATCACGGACATGCTCTCCAAGGCCGGGGACCGGGTGGCGGTGCGCCATCCCGTGGAGCTCTACGCCGAGACCTTGGGCTGAGTCGTCAAACGGCCTCAACTAAGGAAGCGACATGGACACGATGCGAAAGAACCTGGACGCCCTGTTCTACCCCAAGACCGTGGCCGTCATCGGCGCCTCGGACAAGCCGGGGAAGATCGGGCACACCGTGGTGGCCAACATGCTCCGTGCCGGCTACCCGGGCGCGCTGATTCCGGTGAACCCGAAGGCCACGGTGATCGAGGGCTTGAAGGTGGCCAACCGCATCCCGGACCTGCCCCGGGACCTGGACCTGGCGGTGATCACCGTGCCGCGCGACGCGGTCATGCCCGCGCTCAAGGAGCTGGCCGACATCGGCACGCGCTCGGTGGTGGTCATCACCGCGGGCTTCAAGGAGGTGGGCAAGGAAGGCTATCACCTGGAGCAGGAGATGGCCGAGTTGTGCCGTGAGCGCGGCATCGCCCTGGTGGGCCCCAACTGCCTGGGCATGATCAACACCGGCAGCCAGGTCAACGCCTCCTTCGCCTCGGGCCAGCCGCCCAAGGGCAAGATCGCCTTCTTCTCCCAGTCCGGCGCGCTCTGCACCGCCATCCTGGACTGGGCCCTGGGCGAGAACATCGGCTTCTCCAAGTTCGTGAGCCTGGGCAACAAGGCCGTGCTCTCCGAGGCCCACATGCTCGAATACCTGGGCAAGGACGAGGACACCAACGTCGTGCTCGGCTACATCGAGAACGTGGAGCAGGGCCAGTACTTCCTCCAGCAGGCCGCCGCGGTCAGCCGCAAGAAGCCGATCATCATGGTCAAGTCCGGCACCACGGCGGCGGGCGCCAAGGCCGCCAGCTCCCACACCGGCGCCATCGCCGGCTCGGACGCGGCCTACACCGCGGCCTTCCGCCAGACCGGCGTGATCCGCGTGGAGGATGTCTCCTCGCTGTTCGACTTCGCCCAGGCCTTCTCCACCCAGCCGCTGCCCAAGGGGCCGAACCTGGCCATCGTGACCAACTCCGGCGGTCCCGGCATCATGGCCGCGGACGCCACGGAGAAGTCCAAGCTGCACATGGCCCGCGTCAGCAACGAGACCGTCGAGAAGCTGCGCGAGGCCCTGCCGCCGTTCGCCTCCCTGTACAACCCAATCGACGTCATCGGCGACGCCCCGGCCTCGCGCTACAAGGCCACCCTGGACATCGTCATCGAAGACCCGATGATCCACTCGATCCTGGTGCTTTTGACCCCGACCTCCTCGGCCGAGATCGAGGAGACGGCCCAGGCCGTCATCGAGACCGCCAAGAAGACCGACAAGCCCGTCTTCGCCTGCTTCATGGGCAAGATGCGCGTCGATCCGGGCCGCCGCCTGCTCCAGGAGGCGGGCGTCCCCTGCTACGACTTCCCCGAGTCGGCCATCCGGAGCATCGAGGCCATGTACCTCTATTCCGCCTGGAAGGAGAAGGGCGAGCCCGAGTACGCCGAGATCGAGCGCGACGCGGGCAAGGTCCGCGCCCTGCTCAAGCAGGTGCGCGCCTCCGGGGCCACCGAGGTGGTCGAGTTCCAGGCCCAGGAAGTCCTGCGGGCCTACAACCTGCCCACGCCCAGGACCGTGCTGGCCAAGTCCAGCGACGAGGCCGTGGCTGCGGCCGAGGCCATCGGCTATCCCGTGGTGCTCAAGATCGCCTCGCCGCAGATCTCCCACAAGTCCGACGTGGGCGGCGTGAAGGTGAACATCCAGGACGCCGAGGGCGTGCGCAAGATGTTCTGGGACATCACCAGCCGGGCCCAGCGCCTGCGCCCCGACGCCTACATCGCGGGCTGCCTGGTCCAGGAAATGGCCCCCAAGGGGGTCAAGGAGGTCATCGTCGGCTTCAAGCGCGACGACCAGTTCGGGCCCCTGCTCATGTTCGGCCTGGGCGGCATCTACGTCGAGATCCTGAAGGACATCGCCTTCCGCCTGGCCCCGCTGTCGCGCGAGGACGCCCGCAACATCATCCGCGAGATCAAGTCCTACATGCTGCTCAAGGGGGTGCGCGGCGAGCCGCCGGTGAACTTCGACGCCTTGGAGAACATCCTCCTGTCCATGTCGCAACTGGCGCAGGACTTCCCGGAGATCTACGAGGCCGAGTTCAACCCGGTTCTGGTGAACAGCGAAAAGGCCATCGTGGCCGACGTGCGCATGACCCTGTCCTCCTGAGCGGGGACGGTTTCGGCGGCTGATCACTTCTCACCACAAGGATACGGAGGACGACAATGGTCGGTTTGTACATAGGCTCCACCGCGCAGTTCGCGGGCAAGAACCTCATGGCCATGGCCCTTGGTCTCAAGCTGCAGAAGGAAGGTCTCAACGTCGGCTACATGAAGCCCGTGGGCGCCATGCCCGGCCTGGGCAAGGGCAAGGAGGGCGACGAGGACGCCTTCTTCGTCCAGGACGTGCTCGGCCTGGCCCAGGACCCCGAGCTGGTCACGCCCGTGCTCGTGACCCGCGACTTCAAGATCAAGGCCTTCCGCACCCCCTGCCAGGGCCTTCTGGACAAGATCGTGAGTTCCTACGGCGAGCTGTCCAAGGGCAAGGACGTGATGATCATCGGCGGCTCGGGCAGCTTCCTGCACGCGGGCAAGTACTGCTCCGTGGACGGCCCTTCGGTGGTCTCGGCCCTGGGAGCCAAGACCCTGCTCATCGACCGCTTCAACAAGGAACTCAACTACGACTACCTGCTCTCGGCCAAGGACATCCTGGAGTCCCGCGACTGCGAACTGCTGGGCGCGGTGCTCAACGACGTGCACCCGAGCTACATGGACGAGGCCAAGGAACTGGTGGAGCCCTCGCTCAGGGTGCGCGGCATCGACGTCTTCGGCATCGTGCCCCACGACCCGTTCATGAGCGGCATCAAGGTCTCCGAACTGGCCGAGCGCCTGGGCGGCCGGATCATCACCGCGCCGAACAAGGCCGACCGCCTGGTGGACACCTTCCTCATCGGCACCATGCAGGTGGAGAACTTCCTGACCCACTTCCAGCGGCACAAGAACGCCGCGGTCCTGGTGGGCGGCGACCGCGCCGACCTCCAGTTGGTGGCCCTGGAGGGCAACTGCCCCTGCCTGGTGCTCACCGGCAACCTCTACCCCAACGACATCATCATGACCCGGGCCGAGGTGCTCGGCGTGCCGATGATCGTGGTCCGGGGCGACACCTTCGCCACGGCCAAGCTCATGGAGACGGTGCAGGCCACCCAGAAGCTGCGCGCCCAGATCAAGATCAACCACGGGACCCAGCTCATCAACGCCAATGTGGACGTGCCCGCGCTGCGCAAGAAGCTCGGCGTCTGATCGCACAAGGGGGCGGGAATGAACGAGAGCCGGAATCCGGTCGAGCTGTTCGAGGAAAAGGCCAAGGCCGTCTCGGCCCTGGTCACCAGGGTCGCTTCCATGCGCGAGGCCGTGGCCTACGCGCTGGACGTCTGCGACACGAAACAGGCTTGTCAGCTGCTGGTTTCCGGCTGCTCCGAGCCCCTGTCGGAAAAGGGCCAGGCGCTGTGCGAGACCAAGCAGCAGAAGGTCATCGCCGCGCCCGGCCTTCCTCCCGAGCTCTTCGCCGAGCTGGAGGCCGGGGCCAGGGAGCGCGGCGTCCTCTGCGTCGAGAAGGGCATGCGCGAGCACCTGGGCGGGGTGGACATCGGTTTCACCCTGGTCGATTTCGGCATCGCCGAGACCGGCACCCTGGTCATCAACTCCAACAGCGAGGAGCTGCGCCTGGCCACCATGATCGCGGAATTCCACGTGGCCGTCCTGTCGCGGTCGAAAATCCGCGAGACCTCCCGGGACCTGGAGGCGGAGCTGGCGGCGCTCACCAGCGTCCAGCCGAGCTACACGGCCTTCGTCACCGGGGCCAGCCGCACCGCGGACATCGAACGGGTGCTGGCCCTGGGCGTCCACGGCCCCCTGGAACTCCACATCCTGCTCCTGGAGGATTAGGCCATGCAGCACGCGAAGAACCTCAAGGAATACCGCGCCGAGCTGCGCGAGGCCCTGGGCGACGAGTTCCTGCGCCAGGCCATGGACAAGTTCGCCCGCTTCTACCCCGGAGCCCGCGCCCGGGCCTTCGCGGGCATGGATGTGGACGGCCTCATTCACGAGATCGCGGAGGCCAAGGACAAGGCCGCCGCGCGCATGGACGAGCTCTATGAGGCCTTCAAGGCCAAGGCCGAGGCCGCCGGGGTCGTGGTGCACCTGGCGCGCACGGCCCGCGAGGCCAACGAGATCATCGCGGCCATCGCCAAGGAGAACGAGGTCAAGCGCATCGTCAAGTCCAAGTCCATGACCGCCGAGGAGATCCACCTCAACCACCATCTGGAGGCCGAGGGCTACGAGGTCACGGAGACGGACCTGGGCGAGTGGATCATCCAGCTGCGCGGCGAGGGCCCGACCCACATGGTCATGCCCGCCATCCACCTCTCGCGCTACCAGGTGGCCGACCTGTTCAGCGAGGTCACCCACCAGAAGCAGGAGGTGGACATCGAGAAGCTCGTCAAGGTGGCCCGCCGCGAGCTCCGGCCCCGCTACATCGAGGCCGAGATGGGCATTTCCGGGGCGAACATGGCCGTGGTGGAGACCGGGGCCATCGGCATCGTGACCAACGAGGGCAACGCCCGCCTGGTGACCACCCTGCCGCGCGTGCACGTGGCCCTCATGGGCCTGGACAAGCTCACCCCGACCCTGGCCGAGGGCCTGCGCGTGCTCCGCGTGCTACCGCGCAACGCCACGGGCCAGGCCATCTCCTCCTACGTCACCTGGATCAACGGCCGCAACGAGTGCGCCTCCTCTCCGGACGGGAAGAAGATCATGCACATCGTCTTCCTGGACAACGGCCGCTCGGCCCTGGCCCGCGACCCGCTCTTCTCCCAGGTGCTGCGCTGCGTGCGCTGCGGGGCCTGCGCCAACGTCTGCCCGGTGTACCGCCTGGTGGGCGGCCACCGCTACGGACACATCTACATCGGGGCCATCGGCCTGATCCTGACCTACTTCTTCCACGGTCGGGACAAGGCCAAGAACCTGGTCCAGAACTGCATCAACTGCGGGGCCTGCAAGGCGGTCTGCGCGGCGGGCATCGACCTGCCCATGCTCATCAAGGAGATCCACGCCCGCATCCTGGACGAGGAGGGGCACTCCGCGCCGAGCACGCTCCTGGCCGCCGTGCTCAAGAACCGCAAGCTGTTCCACACCCTGCTGCGTTCGGCCAAGCTGGCCCAGAAGCCCCTGGCCTCGGGCGGCTACATCCGCCACCTGCCCATGCTCCTGGCCAAGGACCAGGGTTTCCGGACCCTGCCGGCCATCGCGGCCAAGCCCTTCCGCGACCTCTGGCCGCGCATCCGGCCCGAGACCAAGTCCCCGCGCTACCGCGTGGGCCTGTTCTCCGGCTGCGTGCAGGACTTCGTCTACCCCGAGCAGTGCGTGGCCGCGGTGAACGTGGTGGCTGGCAAGGGCGCGGCCCTGGACTTCCCCCTGGACCAGTCCTGCTGCGGCCTGCCCGTGGTCATGATGGGCGAGATCGAGGCGGCGCGCGAGGTGGCCCGGCAGAACATCCGGGCCCTGGACCCCGGCAAGTACGATTACATCCTCACGCTCTGCGCCTCCTGCGCCTCGCACCTCAAGCACGGCTACCTGAAGCTCCTGGGCGACGACCCGGCCTGGGCCGTGAAGGTCCGCCAGTTCGCGGACAAGGTCATCGACTTCAGCTCCTTCGCCCACGACGTGCTCAAGCTCGGGCCCGAGGACTTCCGCAAGGACGGCGGCAGCGTGACCTACCACGCGCCCTGCCACCTCTGCCGGGGCCTGGGCGTGAAGGACGCCCCCCGCGACTTGCTGCGCGACGCGGGCCTGGACTATAAGCCCTCCGAGGAAGAGGAGGTCTGCTGCGGCTTCGGCGGCACCTTCTCGATGAAGTTCCCGGAGCTTTCGGCCGAGCTTCTGGCCAAGAAGCTGGAGCACGCCGAGGCCACCGGGGCGCAGACCCTGGTCACGGACTGTCCCGGCTGCGTCATGCAGCTGCGCGGCGGCCTGGAAAAGAAGGGCTCGTCCATGCGCGTCAAGCACATGGCCGAAATCCTGGCCCAGCAGATCAAGTAGGAGGTTCGTCAGGTGAAGGAAGTCCGGGCGCATGCCCGTGAACTGATGAAGGGTTTCTGCCGGGTCTGCCCGGTGTGCGACGGCCGCGCCTGCGCCGGGGAGGTCCCCGGCATGGGCGGCCTGGGCACGGGGCGGGCGTTCATGAACAACGTCTCGGCCCTGGCCTCGGTGCGGCTGAACATGCGGCTCATCCACGAGGCCGCGCAGCCGGACACCTCGCTGGAGCTCCTGGGACTGAAACTCTCCCTGCCCGTGCTGGCCGCGCCCATCGGCGGCGTGTCCTTCAACATGGGCGGCGGCGTGTCCGAGGCCGACTACATCCGGGCCGTGGTCCTGGGCTGCAAGGAGGCCGGGAGCCTCGGCTGCACCGGCGACGGCGTGCCCGACGTGATCCACAAGGAGGCCTTCGCCGCGGTGCGCGAGGCGGGCGGCCACGGCATCCCGTTCATCAAGCCCTGGGAGGACGAGGAGCTTTACCGCAAGCTCGAGGCCGCCGTGGACTCCGGGGCCAAGATCCTCGGCATGGACATCGACGCCGCCGGGCTGGTCACGTTGCGCAAGATGGGCCGCCCGGTCTCGCCCAAGAGCCCGGAGAAGCTGCGCGAGATCATCGAGTGGAGCCCCGTGCCCTTCGTGCTCAAGGGCATCATGACCGCCGACGAGGCCAAGATGGCCCGCGACGTCGGCGCCGCGGGCATCGTGGTCTCCAACCACGGAGGCCGCGTCCTGGATCACACCCCGGGCGTGGCCGAGGTCCTGGCCGAGGTGGCCGGGTCCGTGCGCGGCGAGATCGCGATCCTGGCCGACGGCGGCGTGCGCACCGGCGAGGACGTGCTCAAGATGCTCGCCCTGGGGGCCCAGGCCGTGCTCATCGGGCGGCCCTTCAGCGTGGCCGCCGTGGGCGGGCTCAAGGACGGCGTGGCCGCCTACGTGGAGCAGCTGCGCGGCGAGCTGGTCCGCTCCATGGTCCTTACCGGCTGCGCCGACCTGGCGGCCGTGGACGGCCGCATCCTCTTCAACGGAGGCCGTCGATGATCAAGCACATCGTCATGTGGACCCTCAAGGAGGAGGCCCTGGGCAAGAGCGGGGCCGAGAACGCTGCGGAGATGAAGCGCATGCTCGAAACCCTGGAGGGCAAGATCCCGGGGCTGCTGCATCTCGAGGTGGGCACGGACGTGTTCAACGCCTCTCCGGCCTGGCAGGTGGTGCTCTATTCCGAATTCGCCACCCGGGCGGACCTGGCCGCCTACCAGCCGCATCCCGAACACCAGAAATGCGTGCAGTTCATCTCCCAGGTGGTTTCCGGCCGGGGCGTGCTGGACTACGAGGTCTAGGCGGGACGGACCGTTTCACTGGAAGCGCTTCTCCACGGCCGCCGGGAGTATTCCCGGCGGCCTTTTTGCGTTATGCTGGCGTGGGAAAAATCTTACAGGATTGTAATGGTCGAGTGTTTTCCTTGATGGGCCAATGCGTTCTTCGTAAGAGTACTGGTTGCGTCAGTGTGACGAATGCAGAAAAAACGGAAACCGTGGGAGTGCGATCATGCTTGTCTCGGCAATTTACAGTCGCGACGTCACCACCATCCCGGCCGATGAAAGCCTGGGCCGGGTGCTCTGCCTCATGCCGGGCATCCGCTCCAGGCTCGTCTACGTCATCGGGGCGGACGGGAGTCTGGTGGGAGTGGTCAGCAGCTACGACCTGCTCAAGGTCATGCTGCCCGAGTACCTGGACGCCAACCTGGCCAAGTCCCTGTCAGGGGGCGAAAACCTGTTCCTGCGGGCCTTCGCGGAACGCTCCGGGACGCCGGTCTCGGAGATCATGAGCACGGAGCTCATCTCCTGTTCACCGGAGGACACCGTGGTGGAGGTCAACGCCCTGATCCGCGAGAAGGGCGTCAACGTCCTGCCCGTGGTGGACAAGCAGGGCGTCCTGCTGGGCGAGGTCGCCCGCCGCGACATCCTCAACGCGGTGGCCAAGATCTGTTGCGCAACGTCATGAAGGACCGGAGGTCGTAAGGAATGTTCTGGGTCGCAACGGCCATCTTCGTCGTGGCCTACGCCATCATCGTCTCCGAGAAAATCCACAAGACCAAGGTCGCGCTGTTCGGCGCGGCGCTCACCCTCATCACCAAGGTCCTCAGCCAACACGAGGCCCTGCACGACATCGACCTGGGCGTGGACTGGAACGTGATCTTCCTGCTCATCTCCATGATGATCATCGTGAACATCATGACCAAGACGGGCGTGTTCCAGTACGTGGCCATCAAGGCCGCCAAGGTGGGCAAGGGCAACCCCTTCACCATCATGAGCATCTTCGCCGTGGTCACGGCCGTGTCCTCGGCCTTCCTGGACAACGTGACCACCGTGCTCCTGCTGGCGCCCGTGACCCTGCTCATCGCCAACGAGCTGGAAGTGGACCCGATCCCCTTCCTCATCACCGAGGCCCTGGCCTCGAACATCGGCGGCACGGCCACCCTCATCGGCGATCCGCCGAACATCATGATCGCCTCCAAGGCGGGCTTCGACTTCATGGACTTCATCGTCCACCTGAGCCCGGCCATCGTGATCATCATGGCGGTCTGGATGCTCATCTGGAAGGTGGTCTTCGGCAAGCGCCTGCATGTGCGCGAGGAGCTCAAGGCCCGGGTCATGGCCATGAACGAGAACGAGCTCATCAAGGACCCGGTGCTGCTCAAGAAGTCCGGCGCTGTGCTGGGCCTGACGATCCTGGGTTTCATCCTGCACGGCTTCTTCCACTATGAGCCCGCCACCGTGGCCCTCATGGGCGCGGCCACGCTCCTGTTCATCTCCGGCGAGGAGCCGCACCACGCCCTGGCCGAGGTGGAATGGCCGACGATCTTCTTCTTCATCGGCCTGTTCATCATCATCGGCGGCACGGTGAAGGTTGGGCTCATCGAGCTGCTCTCCAAGGAGATGATCGCCCTGACCCATCCCACCCAGGAGAGCATGTTCATGCTCTCCATGGTCATGGTCTGGTTCTCGGGCATCGCCTCGGCCATCGTGGACAACATCCCCTTCGTGGCCACCATGAACCCCCTGCTGGTGAGCACGGCGGGCACGGTGATGGGAAGCACGGATGTGAGCGCCCTGCAGAGCGCCACCATGCTGCCGGTGTGGTGGGCCCTGGCCCTGGGCGCCTGCCTGGGCGGCAACGGCACGGCCATCGGCGCCTCGGCCAACGTCATCGTGGTGGGCATCTCCGAGAAGGCCGGACACAAGATCACCTTCGTCCGTTTCCTGAAGTACGGCGTGCCCGTGACCCTGCTGACCATCGCCATGTCCATGGTCTACATCTGGGTGCGCTATTACGTCCTCAAGGTCTGACCGCGCCGGGGACGGCGCATGGACGGGGGGCCCTCGGGCCTCCCTTTTTTTCGTCTTGCGGGAACGAAAAAGGGGACCTCGCGGTCCCCTTTTTCTTCCGCCGGGCCGGGGCTCAGCGGATCATGTTCGGGTGGTGGGCCGGGACGTCCATGGCCTCGCGGTGGCAGACCCGGCAGTTTTTCCGGCCGCCGATGGTCGCGGCCTCGCCCTGGTACTGGAGCGGCTGGACGTTGTCGCGGTCGTCGCCATAGGCGTTGAGCGCCGGGTATTCCGCGTGCGGGCTGTTGTGGCAGGCCGCACACGGCAGGGCCTCCATGTCGTCCTTGCGCATGCGGTAGAGGCCCTTGGCGTCGGCGGTCCAGGTGTTGAAGGCGTTGGCCTTCTCCAGGTCCGGCGCGGTGTAGTCCTTGTGGCAGGTCAGGCAATCGGGCTCCTGGAACCAGGGGGTGCGGCCCTTGATCTCGTCCCCGCCGGCCACGCCGCGGGGCTGGAGCAGGCCCAGGAGCTTGGCCGCCGAGCGCTTGCCCTCCTGGCCCTTGAGCAGGCTGATGGCGTGGTCCTCGATGTAGCCGTGGCACTGCACGCAGGTGATCCCGATGGTTCCATGCACGCCGCGCAGGCAGCGGGTGGGGCCGTCGGGGCGGTTGGGATGGCAGGATTGGCAGGTCTCCTCGGCGCGGCCGGTGAGGTGCGCGGCGTGGAAGCCGTGCAGGGCCGCGGGCAGGTTCATGAGGCCCGGGTAGTTGATGGGGTCGCCCTGGGAGCCGAGCACCGGGTCGGGGTGGCAGCTCTGGCAGAGGCGGGGCTTGCCGGCCTTGGCGTCGGCCAGGAGCGTGGTGCCGTTCATGCGGTCGTGGACCTTGAGCACGTCCTCGGCGGCCAGATCCGAGATGCCCGCCACGCCGTCCACCTTCCAGGGGCCGCCATGGCAGTTGCGGCAGCCCATCTCCGTGGACGTGGGGGCCACGACCTCGGTCTTGGCCAGGAGCTTGCCGCTGGCCGTGTCGCGCGCCTCCACGGTGAACAGCGGGTAGGGATTGTAGCCGTCCTGGTCGGGATAGGGCACCACCGGGATGAGGTCCGCGCCGAAGAGGCCGGACGCGGGGTCAAGCTTCATGTGCCCGGACAGGCCCTCGCCGGCCACGCCTACGTTCTCGGGCAGATCCTTGCCGAACAGCGACTTGGCGTGCTTCCAGAACTCGACATGTTTGGCGGGATACTCGAAGCCGGGCTCCACGGCGTAGGTCAGGGTCACGCCCTCGGTGACCACCCGCGGGCCGGGGCCGCGCCGGATGAGCACGGCGCGCAGGTCGTTGGCCGGGGGCAGGAGGATCCAGTAGGGATCCGAGTCCGAGATGCAGTGCATGCCGAGGGTGTTCCAGGTCAGCAGCACGTATTCATCGGTGTTCGCGTCGAAGGGCGGGGTGGGCACGGGCAGGTCGGCCGGGTCCACGGCCTTGTCGCCGGTGTCCTTCTTGCCGTGCAGGCCCTCGACGATGAAGGCGGCCAGGACCTGGCGCTCCTCCACGCTCCCGGCGAGGGGCGGCATGTAGGTGTTCACCTTGCCGATGCCGGTGAGGAAGGAGTCCATGCCGAAGAGGCCGAACTTGGCGGTCTTGGGCAGGATATCGTTCATGGGGCCGCCCACCGAGTGGCAGGACGAGCATTGCAGGTCGAAGAGCACCCGGCCCGCCGCCAGGCGGTTCTCCGGGGTGAGCGTGACGCCGGCCCATTTGGCCGTGCGCAGCAGGCCCTGGGCCTCCACCGGGGCCAGGTAGGCCGGGCGCAGGGAGTTGGAGTAGGTATGGTGCGGGATGAGCCAGGGCTTGCGTCCGGCCTCGCGGGTGAACTCGAAGCCGCCGAAGGCCACCAGGCCCGTGAGGACCACCACCAGGGCCAGCTTGCTGCCCACGGCCCGGGGCAGGCGCAGGGCCAGGACCAGCGCCCCCAGGGAAGCCATGCCGCCCGCCACCAGGAAGACCTTGATGAACGAGCCCGCGCGGCCGTACTTGGCGGCCATCAAGGCCTGGGCCTCGGCGGGCAGGGCGGTGATGTTCCACCAGCCGGCGGGCACGGCCAGCAGGAAGCAGATCAGGGTCCACTTGGCGCAGGAGCGCACCAGGGCCAGCCGGGTGGGTTCGTCCTGCACGCGGGTGGCGGTGACGAAGCCGAACATCCCGGCGATCATGCCGGTGAGGAAGGTGCGGAAGACCGTGGAGGGCCAGAAGCCGGGATTGAAGAAGCCGCTCCAGAAGGAGTGGTTCTGGGCCCAGGCCCCGGTGTCGAGCATGAAGGTCAGGATGCCGTTGATGATGAACAGCGAGGCGTAGCCCGCGCCGAAATAGATCCAGCCCACGCGGATGTGGGTCTTCCGGTCCATGCGGTCGAATCCGTAATAGTAGACCAGCAGGGCCGCGATCTCGATGACGAAGAAGACCCATTCCGTGGCCCAGCCCCAGACGAAGACGTGGATCAGGGTCGAGGTGGCCTGGGGCGAGAGCAGGGCGATGGTGAACCAGATGCCCACGCCGGACACGCCGCCGAAGACCATGGTGAGCAGGAGGAAGAACTTGGCGTGCTTCTTGACGTAGGCCAGCATGTGCGGGTTGTTCTCACGGGCGGCGCGGGTCTCCACCAGGGGCAGGAAGAGGCCGCCGCCCACCGCGAAGTGGGCCACGTAGACATGCAGCACGGCGATCAGCGCGATCCAGAATCCGCCGCCCAGGGCGGTGAGTTGCCAATAGGGGTATTCCATCTCAGGACTCCTTCACGGACCGCAGGTATTGGCGCACGAGCCAGGCCACCAGGGGTATGGCCAGGAGGAACACGGCCAGGAAGAGGATCATGGGCGAATACTCGGCGGTCACGGCCAGGGTGCGGATGTCCTGGTAGGGCGAGAGCAGGATGCCCCGCAGGCGGTCGCGGACCAGGGCCATGCCCGCCACGGTGAGCACGGTCCAGAGCAGGGCGCCCGGCACGTTGCCCTTGAACGCGGACATCAGCGCGGCGGCGGCCAGGACCAGGGCTCCGGCCAGGAGCAGGGCCGAGGTCGCGTTGCCGCCCAGGAACTGTCGCAGCGCGGGCTCGGGCAGCGAGAGCAGGAACCAGACCCCGAAGACGACCTGGGCCAGGGTGGCCCGGGTGAACCAGTACAGGCCCGTGCGCACGTATTCCTGGTCGCCCTTGGCGCGGCCCAGCAGGGCCACGGCCAGGCCGCCCACGGCCAGGGCGGCGACCATGAAGTGCAGCCAGCGGGGCAGGAGCATGGGATCGCCCAGGTTGAGCAGGGAGCCCGCGCGGTTGTCGAACCAGGCGGTCCAGCGGACCGGGTCGAGCATGAGGGTCATGTTGTTGGAGAAGAGGAACCCGACGAACACGAGCAGGGCCAGGGGCGCGGCGACGAGCAGGGGCCGCGCGCCGCTCGAGTCGAAGCGGAAGTCGTAGATGTACAGGCCGTAGTAGGCGGCCATGACCAGGATGATGACCGAGAGCCACCATGCGGCCATGATCACGGAACTGGTGTAGACGAAGTTGCCGTAGAGCACCTGCAGGAAGAGCAGGGGGGCGACGCCCAGGTTGATGGTCAGGGCCAGGGCCGTGGGCATCTTGGTCGAGAGGTCCTTGGCCAGGGCCGTGTTCGAGCCGCGCAGGTGCGTCGCCAGGGCGATGGCCGCGCCTCCCACCACGGCGTTCATGAGCAGGATGTGGGCCACGAAGGTGACGTGCAGGAGCGCGTCGAACCAGCCCCAGGGCACCGGGATGGTGTCCGGCGCGGGAATCAGCGATCGAGGGTCCATACTCCTCCTCCTCGGGTTGACATATGGCTGACATAGCTTGTCCCGCGGAATCTCGGTATGATTTTCCGCGCGGCGGCGGTCCGTCCGTTCTTGCGGGGCGTCGGAACCAATGACATACTCTTCCCTGTCGCGCGCATCAAGCTTTCGGAGTTGAAATTCATGGAGAAAAACATTCTCGTCCTGGACGTGGGCAACACCCAGGCCAAGGCCCGGCCCGTCGGCCCCGATGGATTCCTTGGCCCGGAGGAGCGCGTTTCCGGGCACAAGGTGTTCGACGCCGAAGCCTGGAGCGGCTGGCTGGAACGGGCGGCCGCCGGAAGCGGCCCCGCCGCGCTCGTCTTCGCCTCCGTGGTCCCGCCCGCCGATCCCCTGATCCGCGAGGCCGCCGCCGGCCTGGGCTGGACCGCCCTGGCCGTGCCCGGGGACCTGCCCGTGCCCATGGAGAACCGCTACCAGAAGCCCTGGGAGGTGGGAGCGGACCGCCTGGTGGGCTCCTATGCCGCGCGGCGGCGTTTTCCCGGGGAGGAGCGGCTCATCGTGGTGGATTTCGGCACGGCCACCACCTTCGACTGCATCCGGGGCGACGCGCTCCTGGGCGGGCTCATCTGCCCGGGCCTGTTGTCCTCGGCCCGCTCCCTGCACGTGGAGACGGCCAAGCTGCCCCTGCCCACCCTGGAGCTTTCCTCGGACCGGCTGCGCATCGACGTGGGCACCATGGAGAGCCTGAACCAGGGCCTGCTCTTCGGCGCTGCGGCCCAGGTGGAGGGCTTGGCGTCCCGGCTGGCCGAGGTCATGGGCGGCCCGGCCTTCGTGGCCGCCACCGGCGGCCTGGCCCCCAGCGTGGCCCGGGTCTGCCCGGCCATCCGGGCCGTGTTGCCGGACCTCATGTTCGAGGGCCTCGCGGCCCTGTACCGGCGCCGCGCCGGTTGACGCGCCCGGAGTGTAACGGAGCCCCGGGGCCAGGCGTCTTTGTCGTGACGGCCATGCAGGAGACCCGGGTCCGAGGATGATCGACGAAGCAACCCAGGCGCTGGAAAAGCGACTGGCGGTCCAGGCGGCGGAGGGCGACGAGCGCGCTTTCGCCGAACTCATGACGCGCCACAAGACCGGGCTCATCCGCCTGGCCTCCCGTTTTTCCCGCGATCGCGACGAGGTCGAGGACCTCGTGCAGGAGAGCTTCGTGCGGGCCTATCGCGGCCTGCCCGGGTTCCGCCGGGAGTCCTCCTTCGGGCATTGGCTGCGGCGCATCGCGGCCAATGTCTGCCTGGACCACCTGCGGGCCCGCAAGCGGGAGGCCTGCATCCCGCTGGACGACCTGGCCGTCGAGCCGTGTGACGAGCAACAGCAGGCAGCGGAACTCCGCAGGGAGAACGCGCAATACGTGGAGAGCCTCCTGGCGCGCCTGTCGCCCCGGGACCGGCTGATCCTGACCCTCCTGGACCTGGAGGAGATGAGCGTGGCCGAGGTGGCCGCGTTCACGGGTCTGAGCGGGGTCAACGTGCGCGTGCGGGCCTTCCGCGCCAGGGGAAGACTGCGCAAGATGCTGGAGGGGAACCATGACTGAGCGGCCCAGGGACTATGGATCGTTCGTGGCCTTGGCGCGCGGCCTGCGGGTGGACGCCCGCGGCCTGGAGGAGGGCCTGGAGGACCGGGTGTTCGCGCGCATCCGCCGGGAAGGCGCCGCCACGCGGGCGGACCGGTTTTTGTTGACCCTGACCATGGCCTACGGCGGCGCCGCGGCGGTGGCGCTGTCCTGCGCCTTCCTCCTGGAACGGGCCGTCGGCCAATGGGCCTGGGGCGGTCTCCTTACGGCCATGGGCAACGGCCTGTTCCTGACTTACGGAGGGTAGCCGTGAGCCGCACCGCGATCATTCTCGCGACCCTGGCGGCCTTCGCCCTGGGCTTCGTCGCCGGCGGCCTCGGAGGCCGGGCCTATGAACGGGCCATGTTCTTTCGCGGGCCGGGCCCCGGCCATCCGCCGCCCATCGAGGACGTGCTCAAGGAGCGCATGTTCCGCGAGCTGGACCTGGACGATGCCCAGCGCAAGTCCGTGGGGGCTATCCTGGAGCGGACGCACCGGGACGTGGGCCGGATCATGAGCACGATCCGGCCGGAGATCGACGCCCGCCTGGATCGGACCGGCGAGGCCATCCGCCCGCTGCTGCGGCCGGAGCAGGTCCGGCGCTTCGACGAGATGGAGGCCGAGCGCAGGGAGCGCATGGACCGCGCGGATCGGGGCGAATAGCCCGCCTTTTCCCGGCCCGGCTTCCGGGCCGCATCCCTTCCCCGCCGCCCGGGAGGTTTTCCCGAACCCGGGGCCTCCGCGCATGAGCATTTGAGCAGCGGATGAAATTCGGTTAACATCCTGCAGTTGAGCGAGCACGACTTCTCCCAACCCAAGGAGTTTCCCATGAGCACCATCGTCGCAGTCTGGGCCCGCGAGATCCTCGATTCGCGCGGCAATCCCACTGTCGAGGTCGAAGTCACCTATGAGTCCGGCGTCTCCGGCCGCGCGGCCGTGCCCTCCGGCGCCTCCACCGGCGAGCGCGAGGCCCTGGAGCTGCGCGACGGCGACAAGGCCCGCTTCGGCGGCAAGGGCGTGACCAAGGCGGTCGGCCACATCCGCGAGGAGATCGCCAACGCCGTGATCGGCATGGACGGCCTGCGCCAGGTGGCCCTGGACAACGCCCTCATCGACCTGGACGGCACGGAGAACAAATCCCGCCTGGGCGCCAACGCCATCCTCGGCGTGTCCATGGCCAACGCCCGCGCGGCGGCGGGCTTCCTGGGCCTGCCCCTGTACCAGTACCTCGGCGGGGTGAACGCCAAGCTCCTGCCGGTCCCGGCCATGAACATCATCAACGGCGGCGCGCACGCGCCGAACAACCTGGACATCCAGGAGTTCATGATCATGCCCCTGGGCGCGGAGACCTTCGCCGACGCCCTGCGCATGGGCGCGGAGACCTTCCACGCCCTGAAGGGCATCCTGGCCAAGGACGGCCACGTCACGAGCGTGGGCGACGAGGGCGGCTTCGCGCCGAACCTGAACTCCCACGCCGAGGCATTCGAGTACATCATCCGGGCCATCGAGGCCGCGGGCTACAACCCCGGCCGGGAGATCGCCCTGGCCATCGACGCGGCCGCCTCGGAGTTCTACAAGAAGGGCAAGTACGTCCTGGCCGGCGAGAAGAAGGAGTTCTCCTCCCTGGAGCTCATCGATTTCTACGCCGACTTCTGCGGCCGCTTCCCCATCGTGTCCATCGAGGACGGCCTGGCCGAGGGCGACTGGGACGGCTGGGCCTCGCTCACCGACCGCCTGGGCGACCGCATCCAGCTGGTGGGCGACGACATCTTCGTGACCAACCCGGACATCCTGGCCGAGGGCATCGACCGGGGCGTGGCCAACTCCATCCTCATCAAGCTGAACCAGATCGGCACCGTGACCGAGACCCTGGACACCATCGAGCTGGCCAAGCAGGCCGGCTACACCACCATGATCTCCCACCGCTCCGGCGAGACCGAGGACCACTTCATCTCGGACCTGGCCGTGGGCCTCAACGCCGGGCAGATCAAGTCCGGCTCGCTCTCGCGCAGCGACCGCCTGGCCAAGTACAACCAGCTCATGCGCATCGAGGAGGACCTCGACGAGGAGGCCATCTACTACGGCCCCATCCTCGGGGAGAGCTGGTTCGGCGGCGAGGAGGAATAGCCTCCGCCCGCATCCGGCGCCGTCCATGAGGGGCGTCGGCGGCTCGTCCGCCGACGCCCCTTTTGCTTCGGGAAAGATTATTAATTCCCTCCTCCGTCTTTTCCCTGGGGCCGATCTGGAGTACATTCAAGGTACTGGACCGTGTCCACTCGGAATTCCAGGAGGACGCCATGCGACGGTTGGCCCTGTTCCTGGCCTGTCTGGCCCTTTGCGCCGGGCTCTGGACTTGTTCCCGGCCGAAACCCCTGCGCATCGCCATCTCGGCCTGGGCCGGGGTGGAGGTGGCCGAGCTGGCGGCGGCCCTCGGCCTCTACGCCAAGCACGGCGTGGAGGTCCGCATGGTCCGCTTCTCGACCTACAGCGACTCCCTGGCCGCGCTGCGCGGCGGCAAGGTGGACGCGGGCATGCACACCCTGGACGACGTCATCCGCTCCACGGCCGCGGGCCGGGACGCGCGCGTGGTGCTCGTCACCGACGCCTCCTTCGGCGGCGACGGCCTGGTGGCCCGCAAGGAGATCAGGACCCTCGCGGACCTCAAGGGCCGCCGGGTGGGCGTGGAGGTGGGCACCGTGGGCCACTATTCCCTGCTCCAGATTCTCAAGCGCGCCGGGCTGACCCTGGGGGACATCACCGTGGTCAGCATCCCGGCCTGGGAGATCAAGGAGGCCTTTCTCGCCGGGACCATCGACGCGGGCGTGACCTGGGAGCCGTATCTCTCGGCCTCGGCCGCCGAAGGCGGGGGCCGCGTGCTCATCACGAGCCGGGACTACCCGGACACCATCCTGACCACGATGGCCTTCGCCGCCGAAGTGGTCCGAGACCGGCCCGGGGATGTCCGCCGCGTCCTGGCGGCCTATTTCGAGGCCTTCGACTTCCTGCGCGCCCATCCCCGCGAGGCCGACGAGATCATGGCCAAGGCCGAGGGCATCGGGGTGGAGGAATTCCTGGAACACGCCAAGGGGCTGCGCTACCTGGACCTGGCGGCCAACAAGCGGCTCTTCGCCGATGGGCGGCTGGCGGCCCTGACCGCCGACATCGGCGCGTTCCTGCGCGGCGCGGGCCTGATCCGCGCGACCCCCGATCCGAAGGTCCTGCTCGACGGAACCCTGTTGCCCGCCTCCCCGGCGGCGCAATGAGCCCGGAGTCCGAGGCATGCTCCTGAGCCGACTGGGACCGCGCATCACCCTGTTCATGACCCTGGCCGCCGTGGGCGTGACCCTCGGCGGGGTCCTGCTCTCCTACTATCCCGTGCGCCAGTCCCTCCTGAACCAGGGCGAACGGCGCATCCGGGTGCTGGCCGACGCCATCCACTACACCCTGGACATCTCCTCCAGCAGCAGCGACCTCCTCTCCCTGCGCCGCCTGGTGGAGAAGTGCGGCTCCCTGCCGGACGTGTCCCTGGTGGCGGTGCTCGATCTGGACGGCACGGTGCGCGCCGCCAGTCGGCCCGACCCGGACATCAGTCCCGAACTCGTGCTCCGGGCCATGGAGGACAACCTGCCGGTGACGGTGACCCGGAACGGACACGCCCTCCTGGTCACTCCCCTGCACGGGCCGGTCTACTCGCCCGTGTTCTCGGACGTCTCGGGCGTGCTCTACCTGGACATGGACCTCGGCCCCATGCTCGACGAACTGCAGGTGCTCTACGGCAGCATCCTGGCCGTCGTCGCCCTGCTGGTCGGGCTCATGAGCCTGTGGGCCATCCTCCTCCTGCGACGCCAAGTCATCGCCCGCCTGGAGCTGGTGGCCGACGGCCTGGGCCGCGTGCGCTCCGGCGACCTCTCCTTCCGCCTGCCGCTGGACGGCAGCCTCGGGCGGGGCGACGAGATCGGCGACCTGGCCCGGCACTTCAACGCCATGACCGAAAACCTCGACATGCGCACCCTGGCCCAGCAGCGCGCCGAAAAGGAACTCCAGGTGGCCTACTCGGCCCTGGAGGAAAAGGTGCGCGAGCGCACCGCCGAGCTGGCCGAGGCCAACGAACGCCTCTCGGCCCAGATGGAGGAGCGCCGCCAGGCCGAATGGCGGCTCAAGGAACATCAGATTTTTCTCACCACCGTGCTGGACGGCATCCAGGCGGCCATCTTCGTCTTCGACCCGCAGCAGGGGCGCATGGTCAGCTCCAGCTCCGCGGCCCAGTCCCTGGTGCGCATGGACGAGGAGACCATCGTGGCCTCCTCGTGTTCCGCCGGGGTCCAGGTGGCCTTCGTGGCCGAGGGCCGCACCCTCAATCTGCTCTGCCCGGAGTGGGGTGAGAAGAACACCTATCTGGAGGGCGTGGTGCACCTGGAGGACGGCCGGACCTTTCCGGCCTCCCGCCAGCTTCTGGAGATCTTCGTGGACGGCCAGGAGCATCTGGCCCAGATCGTCTTCGACATCACCGAGCGCAAGAACCTGGAGCGCCGCCTGGGCATGGCCCAGAAACTCGAATCCATCGGCCTGCTGGCCGCGGGCATCGCCCACGAGATCAACACGCCGGTGCAGTACGTGGGCGATTCCGTGCGCT
The DNA here is from genome assembly GCF_023660105.1 of Desulfovibrio aminophilus. Taxonomy (NCBI): domain Bacteria; kingdom Pseudomonadati; phylum Thermodesulfobacteriota; class Desulfovibrionia; order Desulfovibrionales; family Desulfovibrionaceae; genus Desulfovibrio; species Desulfovibrio aminophilus. The sequence goes on from NZ_JAMHGA010000017.1 coordinate 94,295, forward strand.
TCGTGCGCGACTCCTTCAAGGATCTGGCCGGGCTCCTGGACGCCTATGCCGCCTTGATCGCGCGCGCCGGTGAGAGCTGCCCGGGCCGGGACGACCTGCGCCGGGTGGAGGAGGCCGAGAAGGAGGCCGACCTCGAGTTCCTGCGGGACGAGGTGCCCAAGGCCTGCGGGCGGGCCCTGGACGGGCTGGACCGGGTGGCCCGCATCGTCCAGGCCATGAAGAACTTCTCCCATCCCGGCGGGGACGAGAAGAAACCCACGGACATCAACAAGGCCATCCAGAACACCGTGATCGTGGCCCGCAACGAGTGGAAGTACGCGGCCGAGGTGGAGACGGAGCTCTCCCCGGACCTGCCGCTCATCTCCTGCTACGCCGGGGACATCAACCAGGTGCTCCTGAACATGCTCGTGAACGCCTCGCACGCCATCGCCGAGAAGGTCGGCGACGGGGGGGACAAGGGGCTCATCCGCATCTCCACGACCCCGGCCGGGGAGTTCGTGGAGATCCGCATCGCGGACACCGGCGCGGGCATTCCCCGGGAGAACCTTGAGCGCATCTTCGATCCCTTCTTCACCACCAAGCCCGTGGGCAAGGGCACGGGCCAGGGCCTGACCATCGCCCACGACATCATCGTCAACAAGCACGGGGGAAGCATCGACGTGGAGTCCGAGGTGGGGGTGGGAACCGCCTTCATCCTCCGTCTCCCGCTGGAGCCCCCGGAAAAGGAAGCCACATGAAGAACATCCTCTTCGTCGACGACGACGAACAGTTCCTGGACGGAATCCGGGCGCTGCTTCATCGCCGCCGCAGGGACTGGGGCATCTCCTTCGCGGCCAACGCCCGGGAGGCCCTGGACATCCTGTCCAGCGAGCCGTTCGACGTGGTGGTGGCCGACATGCGCATGCCCGGCATGAGCGGGGCCGAGCTGCTGGCCGAGGTCCAGAACCTCCAGCCCGGCGCGGTGCGGCTCATTCTTTCCGGGTATTCCGAGCTGCGCTCCTCGTTCAAGGCGGCCAAGCCCGCGCACCAGTTCCTGAGCAAGCCCTGCCGCTTCGAGGATCTGGTGGCGGCCATCGAGCGCGTCATCCGTCTCCAGCGGGTGCTGGCCGATCCCGGCGTGCGCGAGACGGTCTCCCGGGTGGGCTCGCTGCCCGCCCTGCCGGACACCTATCTGCGCATCCTGGACGAGCTGCGCAAGCCCGAGCCCTCCATGCAGCTCCTGGGCGACCTGGTGGCCCGCGACGTGGGCATCTCGGCCACCCTGCTCAAGCTGGTCAACTCCTCCTTCTTCGGCTTTTTCCGGCACGTGGCCAATCCCCGCCGGGCGGTCACGCTGCTCGGCACCGAGACCCTCAAGGGCCTCATCCTGGGCGCGCATCTCCTGAGCGGCCTGGATTTGGCCCGGCTGAAGCCCTTCGCCCTGGATGCGCTCTGGCCCCACAGCATGCGCGTGGCGGCCTGCGCCCGGAGCATCGCCGCCTTGGAGGGCGCGGCGAAGGAGGCGCAGGAGCAGTGCTGGTGCGCGGGCCTGCTGCACGACACCGGCAAGCTCGTGCTGGCCACCGAGTTCACGGCTGGCTACCTCAAGGTCCGCGACGCCCTGCGCGCGGGCGGGGCGCTCCTGGAAGCCGAGCGCGCGGCCCTGGGCTCGACGCACGCGGAGGTCGGCGGCTTCCTGCTCGGCCTGTGGGGTGTGGGCGAGGAGGTGGTGGAGGCGGTCTTCGACCACCATGATCCGGGACGCTCCGGTCTGGCCGGATTCCATCCCGCCGTGGCCGTGCATGCGGCCGACGCGCTGGTGCATGAGCAGGACGGCGAGGGCGCGGCCTTCCCCGCCCTGGATCGGGAGTGGCTGCGCTCCCAGGGCCTGGAGGAACGGCTGGAGGCCTGGACCGAGGCCTGTGGGAACATCCCGGAGGAGGGGGCGGAACAATGAAGGGGAAAGTCCTTTTCGTGGACGACGAGGTGAATATTCTGGATTCGTTCCGGGCCGGTCTGCGCAAGGAATACGATGTGGACACGGCCCTGGGCCCGCAGGAGGGGCTGAAGAGGATCCAGGAGGCCGGGCCCTTCGGGGTGGTGGTCTCGGACCTCAAGATGCCGGGCATGGACGGCATCGACTTCCTCATCCAGGTCAAGGAGCGGACCCCGAACGCGGTGCGGATCATGCTCACCGGCCACGGCGACTTCGACAAGGCCATGGACGCGGTCAACCGGGGCCACATCTTCCGTTTCCTGCAGAAACCCTGCCCCATGGACGTGCTCAAGTCCGCGCTGGAGGACGGCCTGCGCCAGTACCGCCTGATCATGGCCGAGAAGGAACTGCTGCAGAAGACCCTCAAGGGGACCATCGAACTGGTCAACGAGATCGTGGCCCTGGTCAACCCCGAGGCCTTCGGGCGCTCCCAGCGCGTGCTGCGCTACATCCGCTACATGGTCCAGCAGAAGGAGATCAGGGACGGCTGGCGCTACGAGATGGCCACCATGCTCTCCCAGACCGGCTGCCTGACCCTCTCGGAGGAGACCCTGCGCAAGGTTCAGGCCGGCGAGGATCTGACCAGCGAGGAGACCCAGCTCTACGAGATGCATCCGCTCATCGGCTCGAACCTGCTGGCCCGCATCCCGCGCATGGAGGAGGTGGCCAAGATCGTGGCCTACCAGGAGAAGGGCTTCGACGGTTCGGGCGTGCCCCACGACCCGGTGGAGGGCGAGGACATCCCCCTGGGCGCGCGCATGCTCAAGCTCGTGCTGGACTACGACGTGGCCCTGAACCGGCTCCACAACCCTGGCAAGGCCTTCCTCTCCCTGGAGGCCGCGGCCGAACGCTATGATCCCGAGCTGCTCTACCTCCTGGAGGGCTTCCTCGGCGTGGAGGCCCGCTACCAGCTGCGCGAGGTGGACCTGGAGCATCTGCGGCTCGGCATGATCCTGCACGAGGACGTGCAGGCCTCCGACGGCGTGCTCATGGCCCGCAAGGGCCTGGAGGTCACGGGCGCCCTGCGGAGCAGGCTGGAGGCCTTCGTGAAGATGGAGCGCATCCGGCCCGTCTTCCCCGTCCTGGTGCCCATCGCCCCGCCGGAGTGAGGCCGCGCGCCGCCCGGCGCCTCCGTCCTTGCCCTCGGCTCCGCCTGTCCGTATGATCGCCGCCGGAGACGACGGCGCGACGCTCCGTTCCGGCCTCCGAATCCTCAAAAGCACAAGGGGGAACCCCATGATCCTTCTGGACGGCAAGAAGGTGGCCCAGGAAATCCGCGCCGAGATCCGCGAAGAGGTCGAGACGCTCAAGAACCGCTACGGCCGCGCCCCGGGCCTGGCCGTGATCCTGGTGGGCCAGGACCCGGCCTCCCAGGTCTATGTGCGCAACAAGGAGCGGGCCTGCGCCGAGGCGGGCATCGTCTCCCTCCCCTTCCATCTTTCGGCGGAGACCTCCCAGAACGAGCTGGAGGGCCTCATCCAGCGGCTCAATCGCGACGTGACCGTGGACGGCATCCTGCTCCAGCTGCCCCTGCCCGCCGGGTTGGACGGCCAGCGCTGCCTGGAGCTCATCGACCCGGGCAAGGACGTGGACGGCTTCCACCCCGTGAACGTGGGCAAGCTGACCCTGGGCCTGCCCGGGTTCCGCTCCTGCACCCCGGCCGGAGTCATGGAGCTGCTGCGGCGCTACAACCTCTCTCCGGCCTGCAAGAAGGCCGTGGTGGTGGGCCGCAGCAACATCGTGGGCAAGCCCCTGGCGCTCATGCTCGGCCAGGGCGGGGCCTGCGCCAACGCCACGGTCACGCTCTGCCACTCGGGCACCGCCGACCTCCGCGCCGAGTGCCGCGAGGCCGACTTCCTCTTCGTGGCCGTGGGCCGCCCCCGCTTCATCACCGGCGACATGGTCAAGCCCGGCGCGGTGGTGGTGGACGTGGGCATCAACCGCACGGACGACGGGCTGGTGGGCGACTGCGACTTCGAGAGCGTGTCCAAGGCGGCCTCGGCGCTGACGCCGGTGCCCGGCGGCGTGGGGCCCATGACCATCGCCCAGCTTCTGCGCAACACCATCGACGGCTACAAGGCCCACGTGGGCGTGAAGGAGTAAGGGCATGGCCGAGCGCATTCTCGTCACCGGCGCCACCGGAACCATCGGCCGCGAACTGGTTCGCCTCCTGTCCGAGCGCGGCGCGGCCGTGGTCGCGGGCGTGACCTCCGAGGACAAGGCCTCGGCCCTGGAGTCCCAGGGCGTGCGGGCCGAGGTCTTCAGCTATTCCGACGCCGAGTCGCTGGGACGGATCATGGAGGGCAAGGCCCGGGTCTTCCTGCTCCTGCCCTTCACCGAGGGCATGAAGCGCTGGGGCCTGGCGGCCCTGGACGCGGCCAAGGCCGCCGGGGTTGCCCACGTGGTCCGCTCCTCGGCCCTCTTGGCCGACACCGAGGCCCACTTCCAGCTCGGCAAGGTGCACGGCGGCGTGGACCTCGCCCTAGAGGAGAGCGGCCTGCCGTTCACCATCCTGCGGCCCAACGTGTTCATGCAGAACTACGCCCTGCGCCTCTCCGGGGAGATCCGCGAGAAGAACCGCTTCTCCCTGCCCGAGGCGGACAGCCGCACGAGCTTCATCGACGCCCGCGACATCGCGGCCTGCGCCGCCACCGTGCTGCTCGACCCGGCGGAGCACGCCGGACGCACCTATCTGCTCACCGGGCCGGAAGCCCTGTCCAACATGGACGTGGCCGCCATCCTTTCGGCCGAGGCCGGGCGGGAGATCGCCTATCGCCCGCTGTCCGAGGAGCAGGCCCGCGAGAAGTGGATGTCGGCCGGGCTGCCGGAGTGGAGCGCGAACATGCTCCTGGGCCTGGCGCGGCAGGTGCGCGAGGGCGTGACCGGGATGGTCACCGGCGCGGTGAAGCACCTTTCGGGCCGCGACCCCGTGCCCTTCCGCCAGTTCGCCCGGGATTTCCGGCGCAGCTGGATTTAGCCGCTACGGCAGGGGCAGGTCGAGCATTTCGTAGCCCTGCCAGCCGGGGCCGTCGAAGTGCCACCACTCCGTGGGCAGGGGCTCGAAGCCCTGGGCGCTCATGGCCCGCTCCAGGACGGCGCGGTTGCTCAGCGCCTCGGCCGAAGCGCCCCGGTAGTCGCGGTGGGCCTTCTCGGTGAAGTCGTCGAAGCCCGAGGGCATGGGCAGTTCCCGTCCCTTGGAGTCCACCAGGCCCACGTCCACGGCCGCGCCCCGGTTGTGCTTGGAGCCCTGGACGATGACGCCGTCCTTCTTTTCCGGCCGGGCCACGTAGCGCTCGTCCGGCACGATGGCCCAGAAGCGCTCCTGGACGTGGAAGGGCCGGTAGCAGTCGAAGAGCTTGAGCCCCAGGCCCTGCTTGCGCAGCTCGGCCTGGGCCGCCAGCAGGCGCTTGGCCACGTCGGCGCGCAGGAAGCAGCGGGCCGAGGGGTAGACGGCCTGGCCGCTGAAGTTGTTCGTGCCGGCGTAGCGCATGTCCAGCACGAGGCTCGGGTCCAGGGTCGAGGGTTCCACGAACCCGGCCCGGGCCAGGTCTTCCCCGGCGTCGGAGAACGCGGGCGCGGCCGGGACCAGAAAGGCGAGCAGGAACAGGGCGGCGAGGAGTCGGCGCATGGAATCCTCCTTTGGCTCTCGTGTTGACCCAACCCGGGCGGAAGGTCAACGCCCGGATGCAAGAACATGCAAGATGGCCGGAGACGGGATTGCTAGGAGGGCCGCATATCGACCCCCAACCAAGGAGCATCCCATGACCTCGCTCTTCGATTGTTTCTGCGACGGAAAGGTGGCCTGCGCGGACCGCGACCTGGCCGCCCGCGACCTGCCCTGGAATCCCCATCCCACGTTCCCCGGCGTGGCCCTCAAGCATCTCGTCACCGGCCGCGACACGGACGGCTCGTTCAGCCTGCACCTCGTGCGCCTGGACCCGGGCAAATCCATCGGCGCGCACACCCACGCGGCCAGCTGGGAACTGCATCAGGTCCTGGAGGGCCGCGGCTCGTGCCGTCTGGGCGAGCGCGAGTCGGCCTACGGGCCGGGCGTGGGCGGGGTGCTGCCGGCGGGCATGGAGCACAGCGTCCAGGCCGGGGACGAGGGCCTGCGCCTGCTGGCCGTGTTCGCGCCCGCGTTGCTCTGAGGAGGAACATGGCAGGAAAGCAGCCCGTCTTCATCCGCGCCGAACAGGCGCCCGGGCTGGCCCTGGTGCGCGGGGTGGGCCTGAGCGGAAGCCTGCCCCGCCACGTGCATGCCTCCTGGTGCTTCGGCACGGTGGAGCAGGGACGCCGCGTGCTCGGCCTGGGCGGCGTCGAGCACGAGGCCGTGGGCGGCGACGTGCTCGTGCTGGTCCCCGGGCAGGTGCACTCCCTGCGCCAGGACGGCCCCTGCGCCTTCGCCATGTTCAGCCTGGAGCCCGGTGCTGCGCGCGCGGCCCTGGGCGCGGTGCTGGCCCCGGGCTCGGCCGCGCCGCGTTTCCGCTCCCCGGTGCTGCGCGATCCCGCGCTCTTCGAGGGCCTGCTCCGGTTGGCGGCGGCCGTGCGTTCGCACGCCTCCAGCCTGGAGGTCCAGGCCCTGCTGCTGGAGTCCTTGGCGCGGCTCGTGTCCCACGGCGACACGACTCCGGCCCCGGCTCGGGCCTGCTCCGAGGCCGTGACCCGCGCGCGGCGGTTGCTCGAGGAGCGCTTCAGCGAGAACATCGGTCTGCCCGAGCTGGCCGGGGAATGCGGCGCGGACCCGTGGTCCCTGTGCCGCGCCTTCTCGGCGGAAGTGGGCCTGCCGCCGCACGCCTTCCAGAGCCATCTGCGCGTGGCCCGCGCCAAGGAATTGCTGGCCCACGGCGCGACTCCGGCCGAGGCCGCGCTGGCTTCGGGCTTCTTCGACCAGAGTCATCTGCATCGCCATTTCGTGCGCCTGGTGGGGCTGACGCCCGGGCGCTTCGCCGCCGCCTTCCGCTGATTTTTCATCGCGTCCGGCCGTTCAATGCGGTGTCGCCGTTGCAATCCTCATATTGCATTCACATCTGTGTTTTTGCTTGCCGATGCGCATGAACAAAGTGTTTCCCGTTTTCCGGCAGGCCGTGCCGCCGGCCTGATTCGGGTGTGTTGTGCTGCGGATCTCTTGTCTTTTTCCAAAAACTATGTATCGCGTTTTGAAACAGGAGGTGCAGCATGCCTTCGAAGAAACCTGCGGAGAGTCCCATGAGCACGACCCCCGAGTCCAAGGAAGCGCCGGCCAAGGCCGCGCCGAAGAAGGCGGCTCCGAAGAAGCCCGCCGCGAAGAAGGCCGCGCCGAAGAAGGCGGCCGCGAAGAAGCCCGCCGCCAAGAAGGCCGCGGCTCCCAAGAAGGCGGCTGCGAAAAAGCCCGCCGCCAAGAAGGCCGCCGCGAAGCCCGCCGCGAAGAAGGCTGCCGCGAAGCCCGCCGCCAAGAAGGCCGCGCCCAAGAAGGCGGCCGCGAAAAAGCCTGCCGCGAAGCCCGCCGCGAAGAAGGCTGCCGCGAAGCCCGCCGCCAAGAAGGCGGCCGCGCCCAAGAAGGCCGCGGCTCCCAAGAAGGCGGCCGCGAAGAAGCCTGCCGCGAAGAAGGCCGCCGCGCCCAAGAAGGCCGCGCCCAAGAAGGCGGCCGCGAAGAAGCCCGCCGTCAAGAAGGCCGCGCCCAAGAAGGCCGAACCGGCGAAGTAGGACCGTATTTCCGAGCGGGACGGATCGGGGTGGGGGGGGGCCGGCGCCCCGGGGTTGTCGCGCCCGTCTTGCCAGCCGCGCGTTGATGCTTACCTTGGCCCGATGCGCAACCACGACCTCCCCGGCCGCGCCATCCATATCGAGGGCGCCCGCCACCACAATCTCAAGGACCTGACCCTGGACATTCCACGCGACCGCCTGGTGGTGGTCTGCGGTCCCTCGGGCTCGGGCAAGTCCACCCTGGCCTTCGACATCGTCTACGCCGAGGGCCAGCGCCGCTATGTGGAATCCCTCTCGGCCTACGCCCGGCAGTTCCTGCCCCAGATGGACAAGCCCCAGGTGGACAAGGTCGAGGGCCTCTCGCCCGCCATTTCGCTGGAGCAGCAGACCGCCACGCGCAACCCGCGCTCCACCGTGGGCACCGTCACCGAGGTCTACGACTTCCTGCGCGTGTTCTTCGCCCGCCTGGGCCGCTTCCACTGTCCCTCCTGCGGCAGGCCCATCGAGGCCCAGACCTCGGACCGCATCGTGGACGAGATCATGGCCATGCCCGAGGGCGTGAAGTTCCTTCTCCTGGCCCCGATGGTGCAGCACCAGAAGGGCACGCACAAGGAGCTCTTCGCCAAGCTCAAGCGCGAAGGCTTCTCCCGCGCCCGGGTGAACGGCGAGGTCGTGCTCCTGGACGACGCGCCCGAGCTGGACAAGAAAAAGAAGCACAGCATCGACCTGGTGGTGGACCGGCTCGTGCTCAAGCCCGAGATCCGCAAGCGCCTGGCCGACTCCGTGGAGCTGGCCCTGCGCCACGGCGAGGAGTCCTGTTCCGTGGCCGTGGTGGACGGCGGGGAGCGCTTCTTCAGCACCCTCTCCACCTGCCCCCAGTGCCGCATCTCCATGCCCCGGCTCACGCCCCAGCTTTTTTCCTTCAACAGCCCCCAGGGCGCGTGCCCGGCCTGCTCGGGCCTGGGCAGCGTGGACTATTTCGAGCCCGACCTGCTGGCCCCGAACAAGGGCCTGTCGCTCGCGGGCGGCGCGGTCATCCCCTGGAAGAACCGCCGCGTCCTGGACCGCCATGTCGAGGTGCTCCGCAGGGTCGGCCGCCGCCTGGGCTTCGACCTGGACACGCCCCTGGAGCGCTACGCGCCCGAGTCCCTGGCGGCCCTGTTCTTCGGCTCGCCCGGGGACGGCTGGCCCGGGGTGGTGCATCTGCTCGAACAGGGCGAGAGCCTGAGCCCCATCTGGCGCGACGAACTCTCGCGTTTCCGCCAGAGCCGCCCCTGCCCGGCCTGCAGCGGCGCGCGGCTGCGTCCCGAGTCCCTGGCCGTGCGCGTGGACGGGCTGAACATCTTCGAGTACTGCTCCCTGTCCATCGCCCGCGCCCTGGAGTGGCTGGACGCGCGCGTGTTCCACGGCCCGGACAACCTCATCGCCGAGCCCCTGCTCAAGGAACTCAAGCACCGCCTGGGCTTCATGGCCAACGTGGGCCTGGACTACCTGAGCCTGTCGCGGAACATGTCCACGCTCTCCGGCGGCGAGGCCCAGCGCATCCGGCTGGCCTCGCAGCTCGGCTCGGGCCTGGTGGGCGTGACCTACGTGCTGGACGAGCCCTCCATCGGCCTGCACCCGCGCGACAACCAGCGCCTGCTGGACACCTTGCGCAGCCTCCAGGGCCGGGGCAACACCGTGCTCGTGGTGGAGCACGACGAGGCGACCATCAAGAACGCGGACCACGTCATCGAACTGGGTCCCGGCTCGGGCTGGCTCGGCGGGGAGATCGTCTTCCAGGGTCCGGTGGACGACCTCATGCGCGCCGAGAGCCTCACGGCGAAATACCTGCGCGGCGACCTGGCCATCGAGAAGCCCGAGTCGCGCCGCCCGGCGCGCGGCTACCTGAAGGTCAAGGGCGCGCGCACGAACAACCTCAAGGACGTGAGCCTGGACATCCCCCTGGGCGCGCTGGTCTGCTTCACCGGCGTCTCGGGCTCGGGCAAGTCCAGCCTCGTGGTGGACACCCTCTACAAGCACCTGGCCTTGGCCCGGGGCGTGAAGGTGGACCAGCCCGGCCTGGTGGCGGGCTTCGAGGGGGCCGAGGCCGTGGAGCGGATCATCTCCATCGACCAGACGCCCATCGGCCGCACCCCGCGCTCCAACCCGGCCACCTACACCAAGGTCTTCGACGAGATCCGCGACATCTTCGCCGGGAGCAAGGAGGCCAAGGTGCGCGGCTACTCTCCGGGCCGCTTCAGCTTCAACGTGCGCGGCGGCCGCTGCGAGACCTGCCAGGGCGACGGCCAGATCCGCGTGGAGATGCACTTCCTGCCCGACGTCTACGTCACCTGCGAAAACTGCAAGGGGCTGCGCTACAACGCCCAAACCCTGGAGGTCGCCTACCGGGGCAAGAACATCGCCGAGGTCCTGGACATGACCGTGCGTCAGGCCAAGGAGTTCTTCGCCAACCATCCGGCCCTGCTGCGGCGGCTCTCGGTGCTGGAGGAGGTGGGTCTGGAGTACCTGCGCCTGGGCCAGCCCGCCACCACGCTTTCCGGCGGCGAGGCCCAGCGGATCAAGATTTCCCGCGAACTGGGCAAGCGCAGCCTGCCCGGCACCCTGTACATCCTCGACGAGCCGACCACGGGTCTGCACATGCACGAGGTGGGCAAGCTCATCCGCGTGCTCCAGAAGCTCGTGGACAAGGGCGCGACCGTGGTGGTCATCGAGCACAACACGGACGTGATCATGGCCTCGGACTGGGTCTTCGACCTGGGCCCGGGCGGAGGCGAGGCCGGAGGCCGCATCGTGGCCCGGGGCACGCCCGAGGAGATCATGGACGACCCGGACTCCGTGACCGGCCGATTCCTCTATTGAATTCCTCGAACCCCTTGACAGAATTGGCCGGAGAAGCGATTTTATTGCCGGATTGATCGGCCGATCAAAACAAGGGGGAGCCGTGGCGAACAAGGACAGGGCCATTCTTCTCGCGGCCCAGGAGCTTTTCGGCCGCAAGGGCTACGCCGGGACCACCATGAAGATGATCGCGGACCAGGCCGGGGTGGCCTTCGGCCTCGTCTCGCACTATTTCGGGACCAAGGAGGAGCTGTTCCTGGCCGCCGGTTTCGACATGGTGGACAGCGTCCTGGCCGCGGTGCGGCCGGAACTGGCCAAGGCCGAGAACGGCCTGGCGGCCGTGCGGGCCTTCGTGGGCTCGTACCTGGGCTTCACCCTGGAGCACAAGGCCACCTTCCCGGTGCTCATCCGCTGCTCGCCCTTCAGCGACGTGGAGACCCTGGTGGACCGCAAGCGCATTTCGGCCAAGTTCGCGGAGATCTTCACGGCCATCGAGGACGCCCTGGCGCGCGGCATGGCCGACGGCAGCGTACGCGAACTGCCGGTGAAGGCCACGGCCCTGTTCATCTTCTCCAACATCCTGGGCGCGGTGCGGACCTATTTCCTGACGCCCTTCCACCTTCCCGGACTCTTCGAGGAGACCGTGGAATACGTGCTGCGCAGCATCGCGCGGCCCCAGGAGGCCTGATCGTTCGGTGCCCCACGCCTCGGCGCGGGAGCGTCCGGGGAAGCGCCTCGCGCCCCGGGCGCGCGGGAAAAGCGGAATGAGCGCCGGGCCCGTGGCCCGGTCCGGATTCCCGACGCACCAGGGTCCTCTCCGCCACGCGGAGGGGGCCCTTCTTTATTGTCCGAGCCAGGGGGGCAGGGAGCGGAAGGCTTGGCGCAGGCCGCGTTCGCGGGTCCGGCCGCCGGGGCGGAAGCCCTCCACCAGGGCCCAGAAGCGGGCCGAGTGGTTCATCTGGCGCAGGTGGCAGAGCTCGTGCACGAGCACCAGCTCGGCCATGTCGCGGGACAGGAAGAGCAGCTTGCAGTTGAGCGAGATGATCCCGGCCCGGGAACAGGAGCCCCAGCGGCCGCGCTGGTTGCGGACGCGCAGTCCCGAGGGGTGCAGGCCGGTCTCCAGGGCCAGCTCCCGCAGCCAGGGGCCGAGGACTTCGCGGGCCTTGGCCTGGACCCAGGCGCGCAGGGCCGCGAGGCGTCCGGCCTCGTCCCCGCCGCGCAGGAGCAGCCGCCCGGCGTTTTCGGTGAGCCGCGCCCGGCCCGGGGCCTCCAGGACATGCACGCTGTAGGACAGTCCCACGGCGGGCAGGTCCACGCGCTCGGGCAGCTCCGGGAGGGCGCCCGGGGCGGCGGCGTCGGCGGGCAGGCCGCGCAGGGCGCGTTCTATCCAGGAGCGCTTGCCGTCCAGGATGCGCGGCAGCTCGCGGCGGTCGAAGCCGGGGGGCACGACCACCTCCAGGCCGAGGCCCGGAACCGCGCGCAGGATGACGTGGCGCGCCCGGCGGGATTCCCGCAGGCTGAAGGGGGGCACCGTGTTCATGGGCGGGTCGAGCCTACCCTTGATTTTCCCGCTTGCAAAGACCTATGCTGGGCGCGTTCCCGCCCGTCCGGGCGGAGGAGGGAGGTCCGCATGCGCAAGGCGTTGTTGATCCTGGCCGTCGTCCTGGCCCTGGCCGTTCCGGCCCGCGCCGGGGGGCCGGGCGACCGCATCTTCCAGGTCTCGGTGCTGCCCGCGCTTTTGGCCGGGGACTACGAGGGCTCGCTGTCCACGGGCGACCTGCTCGCCCGGGGCGACTTCGGCCTGGGCACCTTCCAGGATCTGGACGGCGAGATGGTGGTTCTGGACGGCGTGGTCTGGCAAGTCCCCTCCGACGGCCGGGTGCGCCGGGCCCCGCGCGGGCTGGGCACGCCCTTCGCGGCCGTGACCTTCTTCGAGCCCGACCGGGAGGTGCTCGTGGCCCGGGCCGAGAGCCTGGCGGACCTGGAGCGGCAGGTGGACGCCGCCCTGCCCACCCGGAACCATTTCTACGCCCTGCGCATCGACGGCCGCATGACCAGGCTCGCCGCGCGCAGCGTGCCGCGCCAGGACAAGCCCTGGCGGCCCCTGGCCGAGGTGGTCCGGGAGCAGACCCGCTTCACCCTGGACGGCCTGGAGGGGACCCTGGTGGGGCTGCGCTGCCCGGCCTTCGTCGCCGGGGTCAACGTGCCCGGCTACCACTGGCATTTCCTGAGCGCGGACCGGAGCAAAGGCGGGCACGTGCTGGACTGCGCCCTGGAGAACGCGCGCGTGCGCGTGGACGAGCTCACCGGCCTGGAGCTGCGCCTGCCCACGGAGGCGGGCTTCACCGGCCTGGACATCTCCGGCGACCACTCGGCCGCCACCAAGGCCGTGGAGAAGACGCCGGGCGGCAAGCAATGAGCGCCGCCGTGCGCGTGGACCCGTCCCTGGCGGGCATCCTGCCGCGCTATCTTGAAATCTGCCGGGCGGAATCCGCCGCCCTGCTGGAGGCGGCCCTGAACCGCGACCTGGAGTCCACGCGGCTCCTGGGCCACCGCCTGAAGGGCTCGGGGGCCTCCTACGGGCTCGCCGAGATCAGCCGCCTGGGGGGCGAGGCCGAGGCCGCGTCCCTGGCAGGGGACCGCGCCCGGGTCCTGGCCCTGTCCGGCGAGCTGGCCCGCTACCTGGAGAACCTGGACGTGATTTGCGGAGAGGATGCATGCAAGTCCTGATGCTGGCCATCAACGATCCGGCGGGCACGGCCATCCAGTTCTGCAAGGCCCTGCGCCGCCACGCGGGCGTGGACGCCCGGCTGTGCACCCTGGAGACGCGCTACACCCATTCCTGGGAGAAGGACCTGCACGTCCCGGATCTGGGGCCTGAGGGAATCGCGGAGCTGGGCGACCTGCTGCGCACGGCCGACATCCTCCACTTCCACATGACCAGCGACGAGTTCACGGCCTTCGGGCCGTACCTGCCCGCCGACTTCCTGGCGGGCAAGACAGTCGTGCACCACCACCACGGGCACCACGACTTCCGCAGCAATCCCGAGAAATTCCGCGGCAAGTACCGGGAGCGCGGCCGGGCCAACCTCCTGGTGAGCACCCCGGACCTGCTGCGCCTGCTGCCCGAGGCGCGCTGGCTGCCGAACCTCGTGCCCCTGGACGAGCCCTTGCTGCGGCCCGACCCGGACCGCCCGGAGCGGCCGTTCCGGCTCTGCCACTCGCCCACGCGCAAGGACCTCAAGAACACCGACGAGCTGCTGGCCGTGGTGGAGCGGCTGCGCGCCGAGGGCCTGGACCTGGACTTCGACCTCATCGACGACGTGCCCAACGCCGAGTGTCTGCGCCGCAAGCGGGCCTGCCACGCGGTCTTCGACCACATGCAGGGCTATTACGGCGTGTCCAGCCTGGAGGGGCTCTCCCAGGGGCTGGCCGTGATCGCGGGCCTGGACGACTGGTGCCGGGGCCATGTGGTCGAGTTCGCGGGCGCCGGCGACCTGCCCTGGGTCGTGGCCCGCGACGGCGTGGAGCTGGAGGCGGCCCTGCGCCGCCTGGCCGCGGACCCGGAGCTGCGCCGCGAACTGGGGCGCAGGGGGCGGGAGTTCATGGAGCAACGCTGGTCGGACCGGATCGTGGCCCGGCGGCTGGCGGACTGGTACGGGCGGCTCTAGCCGGGGAGCGGCTTTTGCCTTTGGTCGAAGAGTTCAGTATAGAAAGGGCACATCTCACAAGGAGCGTCCATGCCCGTCTTGTTCCGTCGCGCCTCGCGCCTGTTCGCCGTGCTGCTGCTGGCCCTCGCCTGCGCCGTTTCCGCGTGGGCCGAGGACAAGGTCTATGAGGTCCGCATGCCCGTGGACCTGACCGTGGTCCCCCTGGACGGCGTGGAGCCGCCCCTGGTGTCGGAGCCCGCTCCGGCCCCCGCTCCCGCCCCGGCGCCGGCCGAGAAGGCCGAGACGGACAAGAAGGCCGAGAAGAAGACCGCGGACAAGGGCAAGGCCGAGGCCAAGAAGGCCCCCGCCGCCGAGGCCAAGGCCGCTCCGGCCGCCCAGGCCGCGAAGAAGCCCGCCGCCGAACCGGAAAAGAAGCCCGCCGCTCCCGTGGCCGAGGCGGCCAAGCCCAAGCTCGAACCCAAGGCCCAGCCCAAGGCCGAGGCCGAGAAGAAGGCCTCCCCCGCCGGGACCGGCATCGTGCGCGAGATCCAGATGGCCGTGCGCGACGGGGTCTTCGTGCTCCGCGTGGTCACGGACCGGCCCGTGGATGCCGTGACCTTCCTGAATTTCAAGAACCCCCGGCGGCTGGCCGTGGACATCATGGGCAGCTGGCGCCGGCCGGGCAAGGCCGCGATCAGCGCGGCGGACGGTCCGGTGAAGACCGTGCGCGTGGGCGAGCACCCGGACCGGCTCCGGCTCGTGCTCGACTTCCGCGACGCGGCTTCCGGGGCGGACGTGGTTCCCGAGATCGCCAAGACGCCCGACGGCGTGACCGTGGCCTTCCCCGTGAAGCCTTGAGCCGGAGGGCCTCCCGGACTTCGTAACGCAATCGTCACAAACGGGTCATGCGCCCGTCACGGACGAGCGGTACTGATGGCCGTCTGAACGAATCCCGCGCCGGACGCCCCCGGACGCGGCGCAGGCGGAGAACCCCATGTCGAGGAAGATCAAGGTCGCGTCCGAGGGCCTGAATTTCTATTACGGCGAATTCAAGGCCCTGGACAACATCTCCTTGGAGTTCGAGGAGAACCAGGTCACGGCCCTCATCGGGCCGTCCGGGTGCGGCAAGAGCACCTTTCTGCGGTGCATCAACCGCATGAACGACCTCATTCCCGGAACCCGGGTGGAAGGCCGCCTGACCCTGGGAGAGGAAGACATCTACGCCCCGGGCCTGGACGTGGTGGCCCTGCGCCGCCGCATCGGCATGGTCTTCCAGAAGCCCAACCCCTTTCCCAAGACCATCTTCGAGAACGTGGCCTACGGCCTGCGGGTCAACGGCCTGAAGGACAAGCAGGTCATCGAGCAGCGCGTGGTGGAGAGCCTCAAGCAGGCCGCGCTCTGGGACGAGGTCAAGGACCGGCTGCATTCCTCGGCCCTGGGCCTGTCCGGCGGGCAGCAGCAGCGCCTGTGCATCGCCCGCGCCCTGGCCGTGGAGCCGGAGGTGGTCCTCATGGACGAACCAGCCTCGGCCCTGGACCCCATCGCCACCCAGAAGATCGAGGATCTCATCCACGAGCTGAAGAAGAACTTCACCATCATCATCGTGACCCACAGCATGCAGCAGGCGGCGCGCGTGTCCGACCGCACGGCCTTCTTCTACATGGGGCGGCTCATCGAGGTGGACCGCACCAAGAACATGTTCACGCAGCCCAAGAACAAGCAGACGGAAGACTACATCACCGGACGGTTCGGCTAGGAGATCGACATGGAACAGCGCGCCCATTTCCACAAAAAGCTCGAGGAGCTCAAGATGCAGGTCCTGCGCATGGCCGCCCTCTCCGAGAAGGCCGTGCACACCTCCATCAAGTCCTACCTCGAGTTCGACAGCGACCTGGCCGAGGACGTGATCATGGGGGACATCGAGATCAACGATCTCGAGAACGCCATCGACCGTTTCAACCTCGAACTGCTCGCCCTGGACCAGCCCATGGCCAAGGACCTGCGCGGCATCGTCGGGGCCATGCGGATCACCATGAACCTGGAGCGCCTGGGCGACGAGGCCGTGAACCTGGCCCACCGCGCCCTGTTCCTCTCCACCCGGCCGCCCCTGCCCTACAACCAGAAGATGGAGCAGCTCACCGAGGTGGCCAAGAAGATGCTCTCCTCGGCCTTGAAGAGCTTCGTGGAGGAGGACTCCAAGCTCGCGGAGCAGGTCTGCGCCATGGACAACGAGGCCGACGAGCTGTCCATCAAGATCCTCAAGCAGTACATCAACGACATGGTCACGGAGTCGCGCATCGTGGAGCGCGGGGTGCACGCCATCATGGCCGCCCGGCACCTGGAGCGCGTGGGCGACCTGGCCACCAACGTGGCCGAGACCGTGATCTTCATCGTCGAGGGCGAGAACGTGAAGCACCGCTGCCGGGGCTGACCCGCCTCCGGCGGAAGGCAGGCGTCGAAGGGCCCGGGGCGTCGCGCGCCGGGCCCTTTCGCGTTTCCTCCCGCCCGGCGCGGCGCGGGGAGAAAACGGTTTACAGCCTGGGGGAATTTGGATAGAAGCATATCTCTTTCCGGCCGCCCCGGACCGCGCCCAGCGCGCGCCCGGCAAGGCCGCAAGACGGAAGACAGGACGGGAATCGGCCCGGCCGAAGCCCCGTCGGAAAGGACAATACTGCTGCCCAAGGGCGCGTTGTTGGAGGTAACATATGGAAAAGAAATCGGGAGCCACCCCGGAAATGGATGTGAACTTCGCGGACGAGCTGGAGAATTATCTCAAGGCCGACTTCGGCGACCTGGATGAGGGCACCATCGTGCCCGGACAGGTGGTCAAGGTCGACAAGGATCACGTCCTGGTGGACGTGAACTTCAAGTCCGAAGGTCAGATCCCCCTCTCCGAGTTCACCGATTCCGAAGGCAACGTCACCGTGTCCGTTGGCGACAAGGTGGACGTTTTCGTGTCCAACAAGGACGAATCCGAAGGCACCATCCACCTGTCCCGCGACAAGGCCAAGCGGATGAAGCTCTTCGACACCCTGGAGGACGTGCAGGAGAAGGACGGCACCACCAAGGGCCGCATCGTGCGCCGCATCAAGGGCGGCTACACGGTGGACCTCGGCGGAGTCGAGGCCTTCCTGCCCGGTTCCCACGTCGATCTGCGCCCGGTCCCGGACATGGACGCGCTCGTGGGCCAGGAGTTCGAATTCAAGATCCTCAAGATCAATCGCCGCCGGAGCAACGTCATCGTCTCCCGCCGGGTCCTCCTGGAGGAGCAGCGTTCCGAGCAGCGTGACAAGCTTCTGGACCATCTCGAGGAAGGCCAGATCGTCACCGGCAAGGTCAAGAACATCACCGAGTACGGCGTGTTCATCGACCTGGGCGGCCTCGACGGCCTGCTGCACATCACCGACATGTCCTGGAAGCGCATCAAGCATCCCAAGGAGATGGTCGGCCTGGGCGACGAGCTCGAGCTGAAGGTCCTGAATTTCGACAAGCAGGGCCAGAAGGTCTCCCTGGGTCTCAAGCAGCTCGTGCCCGATCCGTGGGAGAACATCGCCGGCAAGTACCCCGAGGGCGAGAAGTACAAGGGCAAGGTCACGAACCTGGCCGACTACGGCGCCTTCGTCGAGCTGGAAGCCGGCGTCGAGGGCCTGGTGCACATCTCCGAGATGTCCTGGACCCGCAAGCTGCGCCACCCCTCCCAGATGGTGCGCGCCGGGGACGAGGTCGAGGTCATCGTGCTGGGCGTGGACCAGGACAAGAAGCGCATCAGCCTCGGCATGAAGCAGATCCGCCCCAACCCCTGGGACGTGGTGGCCGAGAAGTACCCCGAGGGCACCATCCTTGAGGGCACCATCAAGAACATCACCGAGTTCGGCGTGTTCATCGGCATCGAGGAGGGCATCGACGGCCTGATCCACGTGTCCGACATCTCCTGGACCAAGAAGATCCGTCATCCTTCCGAGGTCTACAAGGTCGGCGACGTGATCCAGGCCAAGGTCCTCACCGTGGACAAGGAGAACGAGAAGTTCACGCTCGGCGTGAAGCAGCTTGCCGAGGATCCGTGGAGCCTCGTGCCCTCCAAGTACCCGGTCGGCTCCCTGATCAAGGGCGCCGTGACGAACATCACCGACTTCGGCCTGTTCGTCGAGGTGGAGGAAGGCATCGAGGGTCTGGTCCACGTGTCCGAGATCAGCCGCAAGAAGATCAAGAGCCCCTCCGAGCTCTACAAGGAAGGGGACGTCATCGAGGCCAAGGTCATCCATGTGAGCGCGGACGAGCGCCGTCTCGGCCTGTCCGTGAAGCAGATCAAGGATGACGAGGAGCGCAAGAAGCCCAAGAACTTCAGCACCGCCGGCCCCGAGACCGGCAACACGCTGGGGGACCTGCTGCGCCAGAAGCTCGAAGACGCCTCCAGCGAGAACGCAGGTGATGGAGACGAGGAATAACGAGCACTTCTCCCAGAGGTATCCGTTTCTCTTCGGTTCCTTACTGATCGTAACGGCCGTGGCCCTCATTCTGGGGGCCATGGCCGCTTCGCGTTTGTTCGACCGCAAGCTCGCGGGCGGCCTGTCGGGCCAGTCCCTGGGCGTCTGCCGCGTCACCGGCCTGATCATGAGCTCCAAGGACACGGTGGACTGGCTGCGGGAGCTGCGCGACGACGCCGCGGTCAAGGGCGTGCTTCTGCGCATCGACTCCCCGGGCGGCGCCATCGGCCCGTCCCAGGAGATCTTCGAGGCCGTGCGCGACCTGTCCAAGATCAAGCCGGTGGTTTCCTCCTTCGGCTCCGTGGCCGCCTCGGGCGGGTACTACGTGGCCGCGCCCTCGACCATGATCGTGGCCAATCCCGGCTCGCTCACGGCCAGCATCGGCGTGCTCATGGAGTACCTGGACGTGCAGCAGCTCATCGAGCGCTTCGGCATCCGCCAGGAGCTGCTGGCCAGCGGCAAGAACAAGGGCGCGGGCTCGCCGTTCAAGACCCTGACCCCGGAGCAGCGGACCCAGATCATGACCGTGATCATGGACCTGCACGAGCAGTTCGTGGACGACGTGGCCGACTCGCGCAACATGACCCGCAAGGACGTGCAGGCCCTGGCCGACGGCCGCGCCCTCACCGGACGGCAGGCCCAGAGGGCCGGGCTGGTGGACCGACTGGGCGGCGAGCAGGAGGCCCTGGCCGCGCTCAAGGAGCTCTGCGGCCTTGGCGAAGGGACGGTGGCGCTCAAGGAAGGTCCGCCGGACAAGCGCGACTACCTCGAGCGCCTGCTGGACACGGTGCAGCGCTATGTGCCCGAGGGCCGCTGGAGCCTGCCCAGCTTCCTCTACCGCTTCCCCTGAGCCGGGGTGCATCCCGAAACGAAAAGCCCGGCGCGGAACACCGCGCCGGGCTTTTTTCATCGCGCCGCCGGGGGCGACTACATTTCCAGGACGCCCCCGCTTTCCGCGTGCCAGCCCTTGGCCGCCCATTCCAGTTCGAACTTGGCCTTGGCCGAGGTCCTGGCGGCATCCGCGTCCGGGGCCATCTCGTCGTAGCGGAACATCCGCTCCTCGCGCTCGGCTCCCTCGCCGCGCACGGCCTGGATGAAGACCTTGAAGTCGCGCATGTGCGTTTTCCTTTCCGCGAACGGGGGATTCCGTTCCAATCTTTTTGAAACGGTAGCTGCTTGACCCTCTGTTTTTCAAGTACTAAAGTATCTGCGTTGGTACTTAAATAGTAGGAGCGCAATGTCGACGCACGAAAAAATGGCCAGGATGTTCAAGGTGTTGTCCGTGGAGACCCGGCTGCGCATGATCGGCCTGCTTCAGGGCCGCTCCCTGTGCGTGAACGCCCTGGCCCGGATGTTGGGGGTCACTCCGGCCGCCGTGTCCCAGCATTTGCGGGTGCTGCGGGATGCCGGGCTGGTGGCCGCCGACCGGCAGGGCAATTTCATGCATTACCGGATCAACCCCGACACGTTGAATCTGTGGGACAGGGAGATGCGCGGCCTGCTGCAACCTGCGGCCCCGCGTTCCGAGTTGTTGGCGCGTCTGCATCCGATCCGGGAGCAGGAAAAATGACCGCTCCGGCCATCGCCGCCAGCGATCTGCGCAAGCGTTTCGGCGATGTCCAGGCCGTGGACGGGGTCACGTTCAGCGTGGACCGGGGGGAAATCTTCGGCTTCCTGGGGCCAAACGGGGCGGGCAAATCCACCACCATCAACATGCTCAACGGCTTGGCCCGGCCCGATTCCGGCGGCATCAGCGTGGGGGGCGTGGATTGCGTGAAGTCGCCCCGGGCCGCCCAAGGGCTCATCGGCGTGGTGCCGGACGAAAGCAACCTCTATCCGGAGCTGACCGGCTTCGAGAATCTCTGCTTCTGCGCCGCGCTCTATGGCCTGGGCAAGACCGAGCGCCGGGCCCGGGCCGAGGAATTGCTGAACGCCTTCGGCCTGGCCGAAGCCGCGCGCCGCAAGTTCGGCGGGTACTCCAAGGGCATGAAGCGAAAACTGGTCATCGCCGCGGGAGCCATCCACCGGCCGCCCATCCTGTTCCTGGACGAGCCCACCACGGGCATCGATCTGGCCAGCGTGCGCCAGATTCGCCAACTCGTCGCCGGGCTGAACCGCTCCGGCACGACCATCTTCCTGACCACCCACTATATCGAGGAGGCCGAGCGGCTCTGCGGCCGTGTCGCCTTCATCGTTTCGGGACGGATCATCCGCATCGACAGCGTGGAGAACCTGCTCCAACCCGTGCGTTCCCGGCACGTGCTGCGGATCGCCGCCAATGTCCCCCTGGACAATGTGGCCGGCGAATTGGCCGGGAGCTTTCCTGGTTTCGACTTTCAGGCCGAAGGCGCCAACCTGCTCCGGATCGAGGCGGACGCTCCCGTTCCGGTGGGCCCCCTGGTGCGGTTCTTGGAGGATCGAGGCGTGGAGGTGGCCGAGGCCCGCCGCATGCGTCCCTCGCTGGAGGACGTCTTCGCCGAGGTCACGGGCATGGGAGCGGATGTCCTGCGCCAGGAGAAGGGCAAGAGCGGAGGACGCGCATGAAGGCCTGGATCGCCTTCTGGAACATCCTGCTCAAGGACATGCGGACCTATTATCTCAAGCCGCCGAACGTGAGCTGGGGCCTCATCTTTCCCCTGGCCTGGACGAGCATGTTCTTCATCCGTTCCGGCAGCGGACTGGACAGCATCCCCAGGCTGCTTCCCGGGGTCGTGGCCCTTTCGGTCCTGTTCGGCACGTCCTCCATGCTGGCCGTGACCGTGACCTTCGAGAAGAGAAACCGTTCCTTCGAGCGCCTTCTTCTGGCCCCGATTCCCTTGGAACTGCTCATGCTGGCCAAGACCAGCGGCGCGATTCTCTTCGGCGTGGCCAACGCCTTCGTGCCTGTTCTTCTGGCGGCGGCGTTTTCCGATCTGCCGCCCATGGCCTGGGGCGTTTTCCTTCCCGCCGTCTGCCTCACGTCCGTGGTTTCAGCCTTCCTCGGCCTGTTCATCGCCGTGGCCGTGAGCGAGGTCTTCGAGGCGCAGACCTTTTCGAACTTCTTTCGTTTCCCGATGGTTTTCCTGAGCGGCCTGTTCTTTCCCATCGCCAAGCTGCCAGCGGTGCTCCAGCCGCTGGCCTACGCGCTGCCCCTGACCTATGGGGCCGACGCCCTGCACGGGGCCGTCCACGGCGGGAACATGATGCCCTACAGCGTGGATCTGCCCGTGCTGGCGGGGTTCTGCCTTGCCCTGTTCCTGGGCAGTCTCTGGAACATCAAACGCAAGTGGATCGCCTGAGGTGAGGGGGGGATCGGCCAGGGGCTTTCTAGAGCCCTTGTCGTTTTTCGATCCATTTGTCCACGCTGGGCGGCGTGTAGCCCGCGAAGAGGTCCAGGAGCGCGGCCGGGGCCGTGGCCGAGAGGAGCATGGAGCGATGCGCGGCCATGACGAAGCCCTCGCCCACGGCCTGGTCCAGGAAGGCGTTCAGCGGGCCGTAGTAGCCGTCCACGTCCAGCAGGCCGCAGGGCTTCTTGTGGAAGCCGAGCTGGGCCCAGGTGAGGATCTCGCAGAGCTCTTCCAGGGTCCCCAGACCGCCGGGCAGGGCGATGAAGGCGTCCGAGAGCTCGGCCATGAGCGCCTTGCGCTCGTGCATGGAGGCCACCACGTGCAGCTCGGTCAGGCCCGGATGCGCGATTTCCTTCTGCTTCAGGGCCTCGGGGATCACGCCCAGGACCTTGCCCCCGGCGGCCAGGGCCGAGTCCGCCAGCTCCCGCATGAGGCCCACGTTGGAGCCTCCGTAGACTACGTCCAGGCCCCGGTGGGCCAGTTCCCGTCCGGTGTTCCGGGCGGCTTCCAGATAGCGGTGATTGCGTCCCGGGTTGGAGCCCAGGAAGACGCAGACGCGTTTCATGTTTTTCTCCGTATGCGCAGGTTGAGCAGTTCCACGAAGAGCGAGAAGGCCATGGCGAAATAGATGTAGCCCCGGTCGATGTGCCTGCCCAGGCCCTCGGCCACCAGGAATACCCCCACCAGCAGGAGGAAGGAGAAGGCCAGCATCTGGACCGTGGGGTGCTTGTGCACGAAGCGGCCCACGGGCCCGGAGAAGAAGAGCATCACGATCACGGCGAGGACGATGGCCGCGACCATGATGCGTACGTCCTGGGCCATGCCCACGGCCGTGATCACCGAGTCCAGGGAAAAGACGATGTCCAGCAGGCCGATCTGGACCACGGCCGCGATCAGCGATCCGGCCCCGTCCGCCTTGGGCTCGCGGCCGTTCTCGTCCTCGATCTTGCCGTGGATTTCCAGGGTGGCCTTGCCGATGAGGAAGAGCCCGCCCAGCAGGAGCACGAGGTCGCGGCCCGAAACAGCGTGGTCCAGGACGCTGAACAGCGGCGTGGTCAGGCGCATGATCCAGCTGATGGCCAGCAGGAGCAGGATGCGGGTGCCCATGGCCAGGCCCAGGCCCAGGCGGCGGGCCAGGTCGCGGGTGCGGAGCGGCAGGCGTCCGGCGATGACCACCACGAAGACGATGTTGTCGATGCCCAGCACCACCTCCAGGGAGGTGAGGGTGAGCAGGGCGACGATGTTCTCGGCGCTGAGCAGGTCCACGGTTCGTTCCCTGGGGCCTCGCCGTCAGCCGGGGTAGGTCCCGGTCTCCTTCTGGAAGAAGACCAGGTCCAGGTCGCGGGGCGCGAGGCCGAAGCCTCCGAGCAGGGCGTGCACCTGGCCCCGGTGGTGGGTCTGGTGGTTGAAGAAGTGGCTCAGGAGCAGGGCCATGGGCTCGGCGAAGGCGATGCCCTCGGTGGAGGTGTAGGAGAGCACCTTCAGCTCGTCGCCGGGATTGAGGGCGTCGGCGAAGCGCACGATGCGTTCGTCCTCGGCCGCGCGGGCCGAGGCGAGTCCGGGCAGGTCCGGGTGGACCACCTCGCCGAGGGAGGCCGGGCACGGCCCCCGGCCGGTGAAGCGGTGCAGCCAGAGCCGGTCGCCCAACAGGCCGTGGTTCAGGATGCCCAGGATGGAGCCGAAGTTGACGTTCAGGGCCTTGCCCAGCTGGTCCGGCGTCAGGGCCCCGGCCTCGGCGTAGAGCCGGGCGTTGGCCCAGGCGTTGTAGCGGGCCAGGGTCTGGAAGAGGGTCTTCATGTCCGCCTCCCTACAGGTCCAGGCCCGCGCGGATGGCCGCGAAGTCCAGGTGCCTGGCCACCAGTTCCGCGCCCTGGCGGATCTTGATGGCGTCGCGCAGCTTGTGGCGCGAGAGGATGGTCTCCATCTTCTTGGCCACGGAGTAGGTGTCCTCGCGGACCATGATGATCGGCGTTTCGAGCACCTCGGAGCGGGTCAGGATGATGTCGTTGGGGTAGAGGTTGCCGGTGAGCACGAGGCAGGGGCAGTCGCCCTCCAGGGCCACCAACTGCACGTCCGAGCGGTCGCCGCCCACGATGACCGCCGAGTTCTTGCTTCGGCGGAAGTGGGTCATGAAGTTCTCCACCTGCATGGTGCCGATGAGGAAGTTCTCCACCACCCGCTCGGCCTTGTTGTGGGCCGAGATGATCTTGCCGCCCAGGCGGTCGGCCAGGTCGGCGACCTTGATGGCCCCCATGAGCGGGTCCTTGGGGATGATGCCCAGGACCTTGATGCCCCGGCTGTTCAGGAAGGGCGCGATGAGGTTCTCCACCTCGTCCATGAAGGCCGGGGGAATGTCGTTGAGCACCACGCCCAGGAGTTGGTCGCCCAGGGCCTCCTTGAGGACCACCAGGGTGTCGTAATGCAGCTCCTTCTGGAAGCGGTCGATGACCACGGCCTTCAGGCCCAGGCGCTGGACCACGGACACGCCGTCCGTGCAGCAGTACTTGC
Organism: Desulfovibrio aminophilus; assembly: GCF_023660105.1. Taxonomy (NCBI): domain Bacteria; kingdom Pseudomonadati; phylum Thermodesulfobacteriota; class Desulfovibrionia; order Desulfovibrionales; family Desulfovibrionaceae; genus Desulfovibrio; species Desulfovibrio aminophilus. Next base: position 118,761 of record NZ_JAMHGA010000017.1, read on the forward strand.
CCGAATACATGGAGCCCGAACCGCCCACCAGGGTCAGGTCTCGGCCCCGGCTGATCTTCCCGTAGCTCTCCGCGATGCGGTCCAGCAGGCCGCCGCAGGGCGCGGCGAAGGCCTTGACCTTGAAGTCGTGGGTCACCACCACCGGGGTCACGTCCTCCACGGGCTGCTCCAGGCCGAGCACCTCCTGGACGAAGAAGGCGTCCTCGTCGCCCAGGCGGCCGTCCTTTTCCAGGGGCATGGCCCCCACGGGCTTCATGTAGCCCAGGTCCAGCCCTTCCTTGCGGAAGTGCAGGCCGATGCCCATGATGATCATGTTCTTGCCGGAATAGCCGGAGGTGGAACCGATGTAGAGTCCGGGCATGTGGATGCTCCCCGGAGGGGTCAGGCGATGGCGATCTTTACGTCGGCCGCCACCGCGCCCTCCTCGTTGACCAGTATGGGGTTGAGTTCGATCTCCGCGATCTCCGGGAAGTCCACGGCGATCTGGGAGACGGTGAGCAGGATGTCCTCGATGGCGCCCAGGGCGGCGGGTTTCTGGCCGCGCACCCCGCGCAGCAGGGGAAAGGTCTTGACCTCGCGGACCATCTCCTGGGCGTCGCCCACGGTGAGCGGGGCCAGACGGTAGGAGAGGTCGCGCAGCACGTCGGTGTACGCCCCGGCCAGGCCGAAGGAGAGCAGGGGACCGAACTGCTGGTCGCGGCGCATCCAGACCGCCACGGCGCGGGCGTCGGCCGGGCCCATGGCCTGGACCATGCAGCCGGTGACGTGCACGTCCTCGCGGGTGCGGGCCAGGCGCGAGGTGAGCTCCAGGAAGGCTTGGCGCACGGCCGCCGCGTCGGCCAGGCCCAGGGCCACGCCCCCCGCGGCGGCCTTGCTGGCCAGGTGCGGCGAGGCGATCTTCAGGGCCACGGGGAAGCCGATGCGCTTGGCGATCCGGGCGGCCTCGTCGCTGGTGCGGGCGAACTTGGTTTCGGGCACGGGCAGCTCGTAGGCCAGGGCCAGCTGCATGGCCTGGGTCTCGGTGAGGTCCGAGAGGCCGGTGGCCTTGGCCTCGCGCAGGATGGCCTCGGCCTTGCCCTTGTCGCGGCGGAAGCAGACCTCCACCGGATAGGCCCGGTTGCGCCAGGACTGATAGGCGTACATGGCCTCCATGGCCCGCACCGCGGACTCGGGGAAGGCGTAGCAGGGCACCCCGGCCTCCAGCAGGATGTCCCGCCCGGGGGCCACCCGGGGGCCGCCCATGAAGCAGGCGAACACGGGCTTGCCGCAGTCCTTGGAGACCTCGGCCACGGCCCGGGCGGTCTCTTCGATCTGAGCCGAGGAGGTGGGCGTGAGGAGCACGAGCACGGCGTGGGCCATCTCGTCGGCCAGCACGGTCTCCAGCGTGGCGCGGTAGCGGGCGGCGTCGGCGTCGCCGATGATGTCGATGGGGTTGTACAGCGAGGCGAAGGACGGCAGGGCCGCGCGCAGCCGCTCCAGGGTGGCCGCCCCGGGGCGCATGAGCTGGAGCCGCGAGTTCTCGCAGGCGTCGGCGGTGAGGATGCCGGGGCCGCCGGAGTTGGTGACCACCATCAGGTTGGGGCCCGCGGGCAGGGGTTGGCTGGAGAAGGCCCCGGCCAGGTCGAAGAGGCTCTCCACGTCCGGGGCGTGCAGGATGCCCGCCTGGCGGAAGGCGGCGTCGTAGGCCGGAGGCGAGCCCGCCAGGGAGCCGGTGTGGTTCGAGGCGGCGCGCGCGCCGGCCGGGGTGGCTCCGGCCTTGATCATGACCACGGGCTTCTTGGCCGTGACCCTCTGGGCGGTGGTGAGGAGTTCCTGGCCGTTGTCCACGCTCTCGCAGTAGCCGAGGATGACCCGCGTGTCCGGGTCGTCGCCCAGGGCCTCCAGCAGGTCGGCCTCGGAGAGCGCGGCCTTGTTGCCCAGGCTCACGAACTTGGAGAAGCCCATGTCCTCGGACACGGCCCAGTCCAGGATGGCCGCGCAGAGGGCCCCGGACTGGGAGAAGAAGGCGATGTTGCCCGGAATCGGGCAGGCCCGGGCGAAGCTGGCGTTCAGGCCGAAGGGCGCGTTCATCAGGCCCAGGGAGTTGGGCCCCAGCAGGGTGATGCCCCGGCGGCGGGCGACGCGGGCCACCTCTTCCTCCAGCCTCCAGCCGTCCTTGCCGGTCTCCTTGAAGCCCGCGGCGAGCACGATGGCCGCGCGCAGGGACTTGGCGGCCAGCTCCTCCAGGGCGGGGCGGACCTTTTCGCGGGGCAGGCAGATCACGGCCAAGTCCGGGGCGTCGGGCAGCTCGGCCGCGGAGCGCAGCACCGGCAGGCCGAGGATGTCTCCACCCGCCGGGTTGACGGGCAGGATTTTCCCCGTATACCCGGAGGAGACGAGATTCGAGAGGACCGTGTGTCCGACCTTGCCGGGGTGGCGGGAAGCCCCCACTACCACCACGGAGCGAGGCTCGAACAGGGCCTTGAGGGGGGCATCGGAATGCATCGCGACCCGGCGGAGCGCTCAATGGATGAGGTTTTCGAGCAACTTCAAGAACGTATCCATCATCGTTTCGGGCAAGTCAAGCTCCTGCGGGAGGCCGTGACCCACAGCTCCTACGCCAACGAGCAGGAGGAGCCCATGCCGGACAACGAGCGCCTGGAGTTTCTGGGCGACGCCGTGCTGGAACTCTGCGTCTCGGGCGAGTGCTTCCGGCGCTATCCGGAGGCCGACGAGGGGCGGCTGACCAAGATTCGGGCCAAGCTGGTCAAGGAGAAGAGCCTGGCCCGACTGGCCCGCGACATCTCCCTGGACGCCTGCCTGCGCCTGGGCCGCGGCGAGGAGACCCAGGGCGGCCGGGGCCGGGAGTCGCTGCTGGCGGACGCCCTGGAGGCGGTCTTCGGGGCCGTGTTCCTGGACGCGGGCTTCGAGGCGGCCCGGGCCTGCATCCTCGGCCTGCTGGAGGACCGCTGGCCCGAGGAGACGGACTGCACCGACCCCAAGGACCACAAGAGCCGCCTGCAGGAGGTGACCCAACGCCATTTCCGCGAGCGGCCGCGCTATTTCCTCTCCGGGGCGTCCGGTCCGGAACACGAGAAGGTCTTCGAGGTCACGCTGCGGCTGCCCGGGGGGCTGGTCTTCTCCTCCACCGGGGGCAGCCTGAAGAGGGCCGAGCAGAGCGCGGCCCAGGCGGCGCTCCAACATCTCGCGGGTCAGGGCCTGGACTGAGTCCTCCCGGTTCCGTCATGGGCGAAAAAAAACGCCCCGGGTGCGGGCCCGGGGCGTTTTCGCGTTCGATGCCGGCGGTGATCAGCCGCTGATGAGCTGCAGGGCCATCTTCGGCAGGGAGTTGGCCTGGGCCAGCATGGCCACGGCCGACTGCGAGAGGATCTGCTGACGGGTGAATTCGGTCATCTCGTCGGCCACGTCCACGTCCGAGATGCGGGATTCGGCGGCCGACAGGTTTTCGCCCTGGATGGTCAGGTTGGTGATCGTGTTTTCCAGGCGGTTCTGCATGGAGCCGAGGTTGGCGCGGATCTTGTCCTTGGAGATGATGGCCTGGTTGATGGCCGCCAGGGCGGCCTGGGCCAGGGCCTGGGTGGAGATGGCCTTGCCCGCGTTGACCTCGTCGCCGGTGCCGGTCTTGGCCGCGGCGGCGTGGCCGAGGCCGAGCAGGGAGGCCGTGGCTCCGGCGACCGCGATGTAGTAGTAGTCCTCGGCCGAATCGTTGCCGGTGCCGAAGTGGATCTTCAGCGGGCCGCTGGAATCCAGGCCGTGGCCGTTGTGCGCGCTGATGCTGCCGGACAGGTTGCCGTTGAGCAGGTAGATGCCGTTGAAGTCCGTGGCGTTGGCGATTCGCGTGATTTCCGAGGCCATGGCCTGATATTCGGAGTCGATGATCAGGCGCTGGTCGGAGTTGTAGGTGCCGGTGGCGGCCTGCAACGCCAGTTCCTTCATGCGGATGAGCTTCTCGTCCACCACCTGGAGCGCGCCGTCGGCGGTCTGGATGAGCGAGATGGCGTCGTTGGCGTTGCGCACGCCCTGCTGCAGGGAGCTGATGTCCGCGCGCATGAGCTCGCGGATGGCCAGGCCGGCGGCGTCGTCGGCGGCGGTGCCCACGCGCAGGCCCGAGGAAAGACGCCGGGTGGAGACGCTGAGCTGGCCATAGGACTGGCCCAGGTTCCGAGCGGCGTTCATCGCCATCAGGTTGTGGTTGATGACCAGGGACATGGGAAACCTCCTTGTTGGGCTGCAATTCCTTTTGCGGCCCATCAAGCAATGAAGGTGCCAATTAATATAATCTTAACAAAACAAAGGTATTATAATGTTCAATAAAGTCTAGAGATGACGCCTGAAACCAGGTTCGGCAGGTTTTTCCTCCCCTTGGGCGTCAGGGAACCGTCAAAAAATGCCGCCGGGTCGCGGCGTGGACGGGCGTGAATGCCTGTTCGGAAGGGCCTGGAATGAAAAGAGGAGAGGCCCGCGCCGGGGGGTCAGTCCGGTGCGGGCCGTCTCGTCGGGGTTTCGCGCCGCCGGGCCGGGGAGCCCGGCGGCCGCTTCTTCAGGAGACGTCAGCCTGGGTTTCGGGGCTAACGCTTCATGGCGATGACTTCGCCGAGGAGGCTGTCGGCCGTGGTGATCACCTTGGTGTTGGCCTGGAAGCCGCGTTGGGAGGTGATCATGTTCACGAACTCCGTGGCCATGTCCACGTTGGACAGCTCCAGGGAGTTGCCGTCCACGGTGCCCTTGCCCGTGGACCCCGCCTGGCCGGTGAGGGCCGGGCCGGACTTCAGCGTCTCGGAGAAGAGGTTGCCGCCCTCCCGGCGCAGGCCCCACTGGTTGGTGAAGGTCGCCAGGGTCAGGGAGTAGAGCTCCAGGGTCTGGCCGTTGGAGTACTGCCCGGAGAGGACGCCGTCGCGGCTGACCGAGACGTTCAGGAGCACGCCCGCCGTGTAGCCGTTCTGGCTCTGGAACAGGGTGGACGATCCGCCGGTGTCGTAGCTCTGGGTGGCCAGGGCGCTGATGGCCGGGTTCTTGGCCGTGGGCAGGAGCGTGACGTGGGTGATGTCGTTGCCCACCATCGCGGCGTTGGTGGCCAGCACGCCGGGACTGGACCAACCGCGGGTGATGGAGCCGCCGCCGTTGCTGGTCAGGTCGGTGTTGCGCAGGCCGAAGTTCATCTCGATGGGCAGGGCGTTCACCCCGTTGTCCAGGCTCGCGTTGGACTGGGAGAGGAAGTTCGGGGTGAAGACCGGATAGCCGCTGGTGGAGAAGGACGCCAGGGTCCAGGCGCTCAGGTCCTTGACGTTGCCGCCCGCGTTGCTCTTCAGGGTGAAGGCGCTCTGGCTCACCAGCTGGCCGGTGCGGAAGGTCAGGGTGCCGACCATCATCACGCCCGCGGCCGAGGTGTCGCCGATGCGCGTGCCGCCGAAGGCGCGGCCGTCGTCGGCGGGCTGAGTGGTGACCATGTATTCCCAGGTCGAGTAGCCGCCCGCGTCGGACAGCGTGACCTTGTCGAAGTACACGGTCACGGTGTGCGCCGCGCCGATCTCGTCGTAGACCTTGATGGAGGTCGAGTAGGAGTAGAGGCCTTCGTTCAGCGGGGTGGCCGCGGTGCCGTTCCAGTTCTCGAACATGGCGAAGTAGGGGTTGGTGGCCGAGTTCGAGGCGCTGACCGCCGAGGGGTCCAGGTTGGTCACGATGTTGATGTTGCTCGTGACCTTGGGCGGCGACTGGAAGTTCTCCAGGCGGATGTCCGTGGGCACGCCCACGATGCGGCGCCGGTTGCTGGTGTCCGTGGTGGACACGGCGGCGGTGGACGTCGTGGTCTGTTCCATGGCCCAGCCCTGGAGCACGTAGCCGTGGGGGTCCACCAGGTAGCCGTCGGCGTCGAAGCGGAAGTTGCCCGCGCGGGTGTAGTACTGGCTCTCGGAGTCCTTGACCTTGACGATGAAGAACCCGTTGCCGCTGATGGCCATGTCCGTGGACTCGGACGTGGTGGAGAAGGAACCCTGTCCGAAGTCGTTGAACACCGAGGCCACGCGCACGCCGCGGCCGATCTGGGCGATGCCCGAGGCCGTGGGGTAGTCCTGGCTCATGACGTCCTCGAAGTCCATGCGCGCGCCCTTGTAGCCCACGGTGTTCACGTTGGCGAGGTTGTTGCTGATGACCGTCAGCTGCTCGCTGTGCACCGACAGGCCGGAAATTCCGGCGTAGAGGGATGAACTCAAACCCATGACAGACCTCCTTATGAAAGCGGCGAAACCCGTTTCGTATCTTCGTCCGAGGGAGTGACCCTAGGAACCCGTCGTCGTGTTGGGGCTGGTGATCTCGGTGATGTTCTTGTAGTTCACGGTGCGGCCGTCCTTGAGGGTCAGGTACAGCTCGCCGCCGGAGTTCACCACGCCCGCGACCACTCCCGACACCTCGGTCTGGATGAGCACCTTGGCGCCCTTGGCGTCCTCGCCCATCATGCCCACGGTGTACTTGCCGTCGGGCACGGTGGTCCCGGCGGAGTTCTTGCCGTCCCAGGTATAGGAGTAGGTGCCGGCCTTGCGCGCGCCGAGCGTCTCGCTGCGCACGATGTTGCCCTCGGAGTCGTAGACGTTCACGATGATGTTGTTGACGGCCTCGGACATGCCGTAGGTGATGGAGCTGATGCTGCTGCCGTCCTTGGTCACCGTGTAGCCCTTGGCCTTGATGCTCTTGCCGATGAAATTCGTGGCCGAGTAGAGATCCTTTTCGCTGTTGGCGTCCACCAGGCTCTTGATGCCCTTGTTGATGTTCGTCAGCTGCTCCAGGCTGGAGAACTGCGCCAGCTGCGAGGTCATCTCCTTGTCGTCCATGGGATTCATGGGGTCCTGGTGGGTCAGCTGGGCGATCAGGATCTTCATGAACGTGTCCTGGTCCATGGAGGTCTTGTGCGTGACCTCGTTGCTGGCCGCCTGCTGGGCGGCGGCCCCTCCGAGAAGGGAGCTGGCTGCGGAATAGTATTCGGTGCTCATGCCGCGACTCCTTAGGCGATGAGGTGCAATCCCTGGTCGGCAAGACTTGCCTGCCGCTCGGAAGAAAGCACGTCCTGTGCCAACCCGATCTCGTCATCGCCCATGCGCAGGCGCCACTTCTGGCCGCTCATGGCCTCCCGCTGCTCGCGCGCCTGATTGTGCTGGTCCTGGCCGAGCCAGGCCGCCTGGTCCTGGTTGCCCGAAAGCCCGGTCTGGACTTCCATGCGGGCCACCTTGAGCCCCTGGTCCTCCAGGGCCTGGCGCAGGGTCTCCAGGTTGGCCGCGAGCAGTTTTCCGGTCTCGTGGTTGTCGGCCCGGATGACCGCCTGCACTTCCTTGTTCTTGACCTGGAGCATGACGGACAGGGAGCCCAGGTTTTCGGGGTGGAGCTGGAGCGTGAGCTGGGTCCGGCCCTGGCCCAGGTTGGTGAGCACGCCGTTCTGGACCTGGGTGAGCATCTGGCGGGTCATGGCCGCGTCCACGGTCTTCGGCGCGGCCTGGGTGGCGACCGTCTGCCGGGGCGCGTCCGCCAGGGCGAATTCGTTGATCTGGGCCTGGGTCTTGGCGTTTTCCAGCCGGGTGGCGTCCTGCCCGGACTCGGCCTTGAGCTTGCCGAAGAATTCCTTCCAGGCGGAGTTTTCGCCCGAGCCCTGGTCGGACTTGGTCTTGGCCTCGGCATGCTGCTGGGTGGCGGCCTCGGTTCCGGCCTTGAAGACCGAGCGCACGGCGTCGCGCAATTCGGCGGCCGTCTCGCGCGTCTCCGGGGTCTTGACGTCCACCTGCTTTCCGAGTTCCTTGCCGGCGTCCTTGGCCTTGGCGGCCTCGGCGTTCCTGGCCGCGGCGGCGGGCTGCTCGGTTTCCGAGCGCAGCTTGCGGCCGAAATCCTTGATGTCCGAGGAGACGCCGCGCTCGCTGCGCAGCATGGTCTTCTGGTTCTGGGCCTGGCGGTCGCCCTTGGTCCAGAGCCGTTCGCGCCGGGCGGACTTCTCCAGGGTGTCGCCCACGAGCTTGACCAGGCTCTGATCCTTTTCCGCCTGACCCTGGGTCAGCTGGGCCATCTCGCCCTGGAACCGCCCCAGGAGTTCGCTCAGGCCGCGCGCGGTGCTGGGGCCGGAGGCCAGCTTTTCGGCCAGCTGGGCCAGCTGGTCCGAGATGCCGCCGGAGATGTTCTTGGCGGAGGTGGCCGCGCCCTTGGCCGCCTGGGCCAGGGCGTTCATGTACGTGGTCATCTCGCGGGCGGAGAGGGAGAGGTTCCGATCCGGGTTCTGGCTCTCCAGGCGGGACTGGACCGAGAGCAGGACCGTGGAGGCGTCGCCCTGGGAGAGATTCCGCACCAGCCCCTGGGCCTCGGCCGGGTTGAAGCCGATCTTCTGGAAGAAGGACTGCAGGTATTGGACGTCGTCGGAGCTGAGATCCACGCTCTTTCTGGACTGGCGCATTTTTTCGGAGAGGGCGCCGACGAACTTGCCCCAGGTGAGCCCCTCGGTGGAGCCGACCTGATTGTCGAAGTCCATCAGCTCGGAGGCCGAGAGCCCATAGGCCTTCAGGCCGTTGCGCATGGCGTCCAGGTCGTCGCGGGAGAGCTTCATGCTCTGCAGGCCGAGGTTCACGTGCTTGCTGAGGCCGGAGGCGACTTCCTTGGGGCTCAGGTCGGCCGGGTTCGCGTTGCGGGTGGCGTTGGTCAGGCCGTCGCGCACTTCCTTCGCGGCCGTGGCGGCCTCCTCGCGCAGCGCGGCGCGGCGGCCCTGGATCAGGGTCCGCCCCTCGGGCGAGAGGCCGTCCTGGGCGGCGGGGGCCGCGATCTGGCGGTGCTGGTCCATGGACGAATACATGCTCATGAAATCGGCGAACCCCCCGGACTTCGTGGACTCCTCATAGGTGGGCAGCCCGTTGGAAGCGCGGAAGGGGTCGGTGTTCGGCGTCGCGACCGGGATATCGGGAAGAATCTGCATCGCGTTTTCCTCTGCGGGCCTTCATACAAAACCCGTTCCAAAGGAAAAAACCAGCGATTCAAGTGTGTTGAAAAAATCCCTGGGGCGTCGAGGGGGCAGTTTTTTCCGGCGGATCAGCGCGTGGCGGCCAGCAGCGCCTCCAGCCATTCCAGGGACTCGGCCCAGGCCGGGGAGCTGAAGTCGCTGTTCTGGAGCAGGGGCAGGAGAAAGCCGGTGAGCGGGCGGAGCATGAGCGGCGCGCCGGTCCAGAAGGCGTCGTCCAGGGCGCCCCGGCTCAGGCCGAGCCGCAGGCCGCGTCCCAGACCGGGCAGGCGGGAGCGGAAGGCCTCGGCCAGGCGGGGCTGGGCGGCCGCCAGTTCGGCCCAGGCCGCGCGGGGCCGCGCCTCGTCCCAGAGCCCGAAGCGGTGGCCGTGGTAGGCCTGCCAGAAGCGGGACAGGAGACGGTGGGCTCCCGGGGCGCGGCGGTCCAGGCGGGCCAGCCGGTACAGGCCGGATGGATCCCGGTCCGTGCGCGACAGCGCCAGCCCCGGCGGGGTCAGGCGCTCCAGGCGCTCGTCCGGGCCGGTGAGCATGGACTGGACCAGGGAGGCCGTGCGCCGGGCCGAGAACGCCCCGCGGCAGCGCGTGTCCCCCCGGGTGCAGGACCAGCAGCCCAGGGCGCAGCTGGCCGTGGGCCGGAGCACGAGGTGCCCGGGCTGGTAGGGCCCGGTCTCCCAGGGGTTGACGTTGCCCATGGAGAGGTTGAGCACGCGCAGCCCGGTCCAGGCCGCCAGGTGCATGGGGCCGGTGTCCGGGGTCACCAGGAGCTGGAAGGTCTGCCCGGCGGCGGCCAACTCCTTCAGGCCCAGCTTGCCGCAGAGGTCGAGCAGGGGTGCGGCCGCGATCCGCTTCACTTCGGCCCCCAGCCCGCGCTCCGCCGGGCCGCCCAGCAGGGCCGGGCGCAGGCCCCGGTCCAGAAGCGCCCGGGCCAGCTCGGCCCAGAACGCGACCCCGGGCCGCTTGGAGGGTTCGCTGGCCCCCAGGAACAGGCCCACGCGGACCTCGCCGGGCGGCAGCCGCCGGGGCTCGGCGAAGGCCGTGCCGCGCAGTTCGGCCAGAGGCACGAGATCCAGGGCGTTCAGGTCGGCCCAGTGGAAGCGGTTGTAGCGGTTGTTCTGAATCAGGCTTTGGCGGTAGAGCTGCCAGCGGCCGAGCACCCGGCGCGCGCCGTTCAGCAGGATCGGCCCGAGCTTTTCCTCGGCCCGGGCCCTTCCGGCCAGCTCCTCGGCCTGGCCCCCGGCGCTCAGGTTGAGCACGAGGCGGTAGTCCCGCTGAAGCAGGGTCCCGGCCTCGGACCAGGGCACGTAGCCCACCTGGGGCGAGAGGGACATCAGGGGCTGGAAGAAGTGCTCCTCGGCCGCCACCTGGATCGGGTTGTCGGGAAAAGTCCGGCGCAGCCAGAGGAACAGCGGAAAGGAGAGGATCAGGTCGCCCATGCGGCGGCGCTGGAGCACGAGGATGGGCTTCACGGCCGCGTCCCGAAGGTCCTGCTCATGGTCCGCAGGAGCGCGGCCAGGCGATGGTCGTAGGTGTGTTCGGCCAGCACGCGCCGCCGCCCGGCCTCGGCCAGCCGCGCCCGGCCCGCCGGGTCGGCCAGCCAGCGCCGCACCTGGCCGGGCACGTCGTCCGGCGTGTCGTAGACCGCCATCTCCCGGCCCGGCTCGAAGAGCCGCTCCATCTGGCGGCGGCGGTCCGTGAGCAGGAACGCGCCCGAGGCGGGCACGTCGAAGACCCGCTGGTTCACCGCGCCCTTCATCTGCAGGCTCGTGCAGTTGAAGTTCACCTGGGCGCGCGGGTAGAAGCCAGGCAATTCATCATAATAGGCCAGCTCGGGGTGCCGCCGCCAGCCCTCCGGCGGCAGCAGCTCCAGCCAGCCATGGTCGCCCGCGATGAGCGGCCCGAAGGGCAGCAGCCCGCGCACGCAGGCCAGCCGGTAGTCGCGGGTGGAGAGCCAGGTGAGGTAGGTCTCGAAGGCGAGCATGCGCGTGGGCGAGCCCAGGCCCAGGAACAGGGGCCAGAGCTCCGGGAAGCGGTCGCGCAGGAAGCGCGCGGCCGAGGGCTCGTCGCTGACCCCGAAGGCGCGGGCCACTTCCCCGGCCCGGACCGCCAGCTCCGGCGGCGGGGCCGACGCGGCCAGCCGCCCGGCCACCTTGGCCAGCATGGAATTGCCCACGAAGGATACTTCCGCGTTCCAGGCGTCGCGGCCCGGGGCTCCGGGCCGGAAGCGCTCCGGGTCCGTGCCCAGGGGCAGCCAGGAGACGTGCGGGAAGCCGAGGCCGCGCAGGGCCTCCACGTTGTCCGCGTCCCAGGTGAACAGGGCCGTGCGTTCCTGGTGGCGGCGGGGATAGACCGGCAGGATGAGGAAGGGATTGTCCACGAACCAGGAGGCCAGGGGCAGGCCCGTGGGCTCCAGGAGGTCCAGGAGCACGCCCTCGCGATCCACGCCCAGGTGGTTCACGGTGAGCAGGAAGTCCGGCCGGAATCCCGCCAGGGCCTCGCGCACGCGGGCCACGAAGAGGTCCAGGTCCATTTCCTTGCCGCCCAGGTCGAGGAGCCGGTGCGGCACGTCCAGGCGGGTCAGGGCCGCCTCCACCTCGCCCATGAGGAAATAGAGGCTGGTGAGGAGCAGGACGCGCGGCTTGGGGGTGATCTCCTGGGAGCGGGCCATGAGCGGCATGTATCGTTCCGGGCCGGGATTGTCCACGCGCGGGCCGCCCCGGAGCGCCGATTTGTCGCGAAAAACGCCGGGAGCCCTTGACACGATACTTTTTTAAAAACTATACACGTCCTGTAATACGATTTTGTTTTTCGTAACATATCGGGAGGTGTTTTTCGAACCAGGAGGATTCGGCAACCACGTGAATGCTCAGTAAGGAGGAGCGATCATGCTGGAAATGGAAAAGGTCTTGATGAAGGGGACGGCCCCGAAGAACGCCGACCCCAACGCGTTTTCGATGGTCCAGGTGGACGCGGCCAAATGCCAGGCCTGCGGCACCTGTGACGAGGTCTGCCCCACCGGCGCCATCCAGGCCTCCGGCCCGGAAGACAAGCGCAAGGTCCTGGACCCGGCCGTGTGCATCAACTGCGGCCAGTGCCTGGTGAACTGCCCCTACGGCGCCATCTACGAGGAAGTCTCCTTCGTGGACGACGTGTTCAAGGCGCTGCAGGACCCGGACACCGTGGTGGTGTCCATGCCCGCCCCGGCCGTGCGCTACGGCCTCGGCGAGGCCTTCGGCATGCCCGCCGGCGCCTACGTGGGCGGCAAGATGCACGCGGCCCTGCGCAAGCTCGGCTTCGACCACGTCTGGGACAACGAATACACCGCCGACCTGACCATCATGGAAGAGGGCACCGAGCTGATCAACCGCATCAGCAAGCCCGACCACCACTACCCGCTGCCGCAGTTCACGTCCTGCTGCCCGGGCTGGGTGAAGTTCATCGAGAGCTTCTACCCCGAACTGCTGCCGCACCTGTCCACCTGCAAGTCGCCCATCGGCATGCTCGGCCCGTTGTCCAAGACCTACGGCGCGCAGCAGACCAAGACCGACCCCAAGAAGATGTACACGGTTTCGATCATGCCCTGCATCGCCAAGAAGTACGAAGGGCTGCGCCCCGAGCTGGCGGCCAGCGGCTACCGCGACATCGACGCCACCATCACCACCCGTGAGCTGGCGTACATGATCAAGAAGGCGGGCATCAACTTCGCCAAGCTGAAGGACGAGGCCCCCGAGCCGGTCCTGGGCGAGTCCACCGGCGCGGCCACCATCTTCGCCACCAGCGGCGGCGTCATGGAAGCGGCCCTGCGCCTGGCCTACGAGGTGCTCTCCGGCGAGAAGCTGAAGAACCCGGACATCAAGGCCGTGCGCGCCCACGAGGGCATCAAGACGGCGGCCGTGAACGTGCCCAAGTTCGGCGAGGTGCGCGTGGCCGTGGCCAGCGGACTGCAGAACGCGGCCAAGCTCTGCGAGGAAGTCAAGGCGGGCAAGTCCCCGTACCACTTCATCGAGATCATGACCTGCCCCGGCGGCTGCGTGAACGGCGGCGGCCAGCCCCTGGATCCGAATCTCCGCGTGGCCGAATGCGGATCCAAGCTGTTCGCGGAACTGAAGACCCGTTTCAGCGGGAAGAACAACGGGTAGGCAGGAGGACGACATGAGCAAGGCACTGGACATCACCCGCCGGAACTTCCTGAAGTTCGCCGGCGCCACCACGGCCGTGGCCCTGGTGGGCTTCAACTTCGTCAGGGACGCCGCCGCGGCGGCCATGGACTTCGTGGCCAAACGCCAGACCTCGGTCTACGGCGCTGACGCCAACTCCAAGATCTACAAGCTGCGCAAGTCCCAGGACAACCCCATGATCCAGAAGATCTACGCCAAGGACGGATTCCTGGCCGACGGTCCCTGCGGTCACAAGTCCCACGAGCTGCTGCACACCCACTACGTGGACCGCAGCGCCGGCGTGAAGGCCGCCAAGGCCAAGGGCATCAAGCTGAAGGTCTAGTCCCCCCGCGAGAAACACCTCCGTGCGGCCTGAGGGAAGGGTTGGTCTGAACCAGAGGGCTGCATTTCTTCCGCCGGATCGCGCGCCTCACTCCGCGAGGGCGCGCTCGGCCTCCGACAGATACTCCTCGATCTCCTCCTTCTGCCAGCTCACCACGGGCGGCAGGGCTTCGCCCTTGCGCAGGTACCGGCCGAAGGCCCGGAAGCAGTCCAGGGCCTTGCGCCGATAGGCCGGGTCGCCGGTCTCCTCGTACTTGCCGCGCCAGGCCTTGCCCAGGTTGAAGGAGGCCAGGGGATAGCCGTTGATGGTCAGGGCGGTCTCGTATTCCTGGATGGCGCGGTCCAGCTCGCCCTTGCGGGCGTAGGCCACGCCGATGTCGTTGTGGGCCTCGGCCCCCTCGGGGGTGCGGTCGCAGCAGGCGATCACCTTGGAGTAGACCGCGATGGCCGCGTCCAGCTTGCCCATGGCCAGAAAGCGTTCGCCCTGCTGGATGAGCACGCGGGGACGCTCCTGGGCCCGGGCCGCCGGGGCGGCGCAGAGGAGCAGAAGCAGGGCGGCCAGGATCGCGCCGGTCATTCGCGGCATGGATTCCTCCGGGGATCGCCGCGCGGGAACCTCTTTCGGCTTGGCGCGGGCTGGTGTATATGTAATACAAATTAATATACGTTTCGTGTGAATAATACAATTGAAAAGTAACGCGGCATTACGGGTGCCGATATTTGTGATGGCGTGTGAATCCTTTTCCGCAAACAATTGTATTGACGGAATGGAAAAGAGCGGCTACGAGTCTCGTGTCACAATTTTATATTTAGTAACACGAATGCGGCGCGCCGGGCCTGGGCATGCCGCGCGGAGGTGCGGGCATGGAGGGGCGGACGGAGGAGCGGCGGCTGGGACTCATCGGCATTTCCATTGCCGACCGGCGGTCCTCGGCCTTAAAGGTCAACGAGATCCTGGGGCACTACGGCGACGTGATCGTGGCCCGCACCGGCCTGCCCTACCAGGAGCGCGGGGTGAGCGTCATCGCCGTCATCGTGGACGCCTCGACCAACGATCTGGGAGCCCTGACCGGCAAGCTCGGCATGGTCCGGGGGGTGCAGGTCAAATCGTTCCTGTTCTGAGATGCATGTCATGAAATGGTTGTCGCGCATTGCGCTGTTGTTTTTCGTGGCCTTTCCCGCCGTTCCGAGCCAGGCGCAGGACCGGGGCGCGCCGTATGCCCTGGAGGAGGTGACGGTGACGGCGCGGGCCGTGCCCACGCCGGTGAGCAAGACTCCCGGCGGGGTGGAGGTCATGGACGCCGA